>JAJHRE010000001.1 GCA_020832985.1 Desulfurococcaceae archaeon
GGAGTTATAAGTTAGAAGTTTGACTTCATTCCTAGGGAGTTAATTCCTGTGGTGCATACTTCCTTAAGTTCCTAAATAATATTAACTTCTCCTTACTTCCTAATTCACTATCTTTAACCACTTCTTCTAACTCCTTAATCACTGATATCATTAATTCCCTCTTTATCGGGAACGGAACTCCATCCTTACCACCAACTATGAAGGAATACTTAAATGGGTCGTAAGGATGTGTTACTGGATCGTTAAGTGATGGTGGTTCACGATATATTAACTCAGATATTAAACTCAGAGCTCTGAATAACTCCCCACCTACGTTAGGTATTAGTAAGAGTTCTTCAATAGTTGATGGACTTACCTCATAAACATTCTTAAGCTTAAACAAGAGTTCTTGAGTAAGCCTTACCGGTCTATAGTATGGGATATTCCTAATATCTAGCCTACTAATACTGCCGACATTACGTGTGTTACGACCACCTAAAGAATACTCATCTAAACCTCTAACACCCTTTAACATCCTGTTAACGTATGTAATCATATTAAACACTTTCTTAGGTTCATCCCTAACTAAGTCTAAGATCACGTCCTTACAACCTCTAGACTCCCTATCTAGGAGGTTGAGGACTACCCCCTTATAATCTGAAGAAATACCTGAGTGTGGTTCTTCATGAATGGTCGTCGATGAGTACCAAGCTATATGATACCTACGTGCAAGTTTTAAATCTGCATTCATACCTTGCTGGATTACAACCCACCTACCCCTCTCATCAAAAGCTATTACGTGGTGGTAGAGTGTGAAACCGTCTTGAAGTAATACAGTATCTACTTTAGCTGATAGCTTAGAATACCTAGTTAATTCATTAGCTACTGACGTACTCATACTTAATTCTTCACAATATCTTAAGACCTCATTAGGTGTTTCTAAAGCTGCCTTACCCTTACCGCCAGCAATCCTAACCCCTAAATTCAACTCATTAAGTACTTCCTTAATTATAGCTGTAGTTACTGTAGTTGAACCACTACTATCCCAATCCATACCTATAGCGTTGTTAAATGCTTGAAACCATAAGGGATTTGATAATCTCCTCAGTAGTCCTTCATAACCGAACTCCATGACTAATACTTTTAATATACCCTTAGCTAGGGATTTCATTAGATTAGCTAACCATTGAGGTACATGCCCACTATGTAATGGTAGGTCAGCATAACCACTAAGCGACATACTTACGCACCACTAAGTAATTACCTTCCTGCCGTACAACATATACTAACTCACCCGACTCGATAACCTCCTCAGATTTAGCTAACCAATACTCACCCTCGACAAGTACATAACCGTAACTATTAGGTGTTAACTTATCGATTGCCCTACCAACCTTCCCTTCAAAACTAAATATATGTTTCCTCATCCTCCTAATCTTAACTACCTCTCTAACCATTAATAACATTACCGATCCACCTACAATACCTAAGGATAGTGCAGCAAGTCTGAGGATTAAGATCTGCTCAGGAGTTAGGATAAGTGTTGTTGGTACTGATGAAGGCATTAAGAGTATACCGAATATTAAGAATATTATCCCGGCAATCCCAGTCACTCCAAATCCAGGTATTACGAAGATCTCTAAAGCTAATAATAACGCACCTAAGACTAACATAATCAGCGAAGCTATATTAGGGTTAAAACCTGAACCTATGAGACCTAGTATTAGGAAGAGTAGAGCTAATGGTATAGCGTATAGATGTGCTGAAGCTATAGAGAATATTAAAGCCATGATACCTACAGTGATCAAGACACTACTAACTAACGGATTAGTAAGTAATGATAATGTCCTAGACCTCATACCGCAGGTGTAGTACTGATAAGACTTAATACTAATCATATACTTATTAGAACCTATACTTACCTCAACACCGTTAACTTTCTTAATTAATTCATTTAAATCAACTGCTACAAAGTCTGCAATACCGTACTTAACAGCGTCATGAGAACTTAAGACTAGGTTAGACCTTACAAACTCCTCAACAACTGAGGTATTCCTACCTCTACCCTCAGCGTATATAATAGCTTTTTGTATTATCGGGTTTAAAACCTTACTTTCATTCACATACCTAACACTACCTGTTAATGGGTCGTAAATTATTGGTTGCATAGCACCTATTACCGAATTAGGTGATAACACTATTACGTGAGTTGGTAACAGTACTAATGTACCTGCACTTAACGCCTTACCACCTACTACATAACCTATTACTGGGACTCTAGCTGAGTAGATAGCATCTGCAATAGTAAATGCTGAATCAAGCCAACCCCCGTAAGTATCCAACTCTAATATCAGTATAGAGTTAGTATCTTCAGCATAACTTAAAGCATTTAATACACATTCAGCAGTTCCAGGGTCTATGTTATCCCAAGGTGGTCCTACATAAACTATTAAAGCTTTATCAATAACTGAGGTCTCTCCAGAGTATATCGTGATTGCTAGGGTAAGTAGGGGAAGTACCAGTAGTAATGTTAGCTTAGAGTTCATGAGCTACTTTCCTTCTCTTCCTTACTCAAATACTTAACTACCCCTAAAGATGTTGGTAGTGCTGAGAGTTGAGGTCTTGAGGTCTCAGTAACTACTATTAATGCCCTCTCCTTAGCAATCTCAGTTAGAGTCTGTAACTCCCTTAGTCTGATAGCTACTGTATGTTTCTCATATTCTTCAGCAGCTTCAGCAAGTATCTTAGAAGCTTGTTTCTCACCCTCAGCTTCTATGATCCTAGCCCTCCTCCATCTCTCAGCCTCAGCCTGCTTAGCCATAGCCCTCTTCATACCCTCAGGCAACTCAACACTCTTTAGAGTAACACCAACTACTTTTATACCCCAAGGCATGGTGGTCTCATCTATAATAGCTTGAATTCTCTTATTTATCTCATCCCTCTTAGAGAGTAGGTCGTCAAGTTCTACCTGACCTATAACATCCCTTAACACTGTCTGACTTAGTAATGTTACCGTGTATGGGTAATTAGCAACCTTAGTTATAGCTTTTTCAGGATCTACTACTCTGTAGTAGACTACAGCATCAACATTTACTGTGACGTTATCCCTAGTTATTATCTCTTGTCTAGGAACATCAATAGTTACAACTCTAAGGTCAGCCTTCACTAGACTATCCACGAATGGTATTATGAAGAAGATACCTGGGCCCTTAACACCTTTCAACCTACCAAGTCTAAATATTACAGCCCTCTCATACTCTTTAACAATCTTAATACTAGCACTTAAAAACGCTACCACAAGCAATACTACGAAGGTAAGTAGTATTAACGTGAATATATCCAAGTACTACACCTAAGGGAATTATTCTTCAACAAATTTAAACTTGAGCTTACACTTATGTCTATGTAGAGTGGTTTGGGGTAGTTATAGTGGGGAGGGTTAAAGGTTATGCAGCTGAACGTGAATTAGTTGTTAAGTTATGGAGGTTAGGCTTTGCCGTAATGAGAGCTCCTGCGAGTGGTTCTAAGATTAGGAAAGCTAAATACCCTGACGTAGTCGCTATTAAGTCAGGTAAGGTATTAGTATTTGAGGTGAAGAGCAGGTCTAAGCTGGAGAACATATACTTAAGGAGTGAGCAGGTAGAGAAGTTAAGGGAGTTTACTGAGAGGTCTGGAGGTCAAGCATATATAGCTATTAAACTCTCAGGTAGTGATTGGAGGGTTGTAGAACTCGAGCTTCTGGAGAAAATACCTAACGGTAATTACAGGTTAAGTAGGGAGTTAATACTGAAGAGTAAAACCCTTGATGAACTTCTTAGAAACTTAAGACTAATACCTTCATTAGAAGACTTCATAAATAAGTCTAGTATGTGATGATGTTAAGGTGTATTCGTATATGGAGAAAGACATAGAATTAGAAGTTGTTGAGGAGTACGTAATTGATGGAGTACACAGATTTAAACTTAAGGTTAAAGGATCTAACATAGTCTTTAACGTAAGTGCTGAGAATCTCGAAGAAGCTGTTAGAAAAGTTATAGATATGATGAAATCACTTAAACTAATTCAATAATTTATGAGATCGCTAGGGTTTGAACCAGGAACCTCCACCTTATCAGGGTCAGCGATATGAATGTGATCCAAATGGAGAAATCAGAAAAACTCTTAAGGAGTTTCAAGAGGGGAATGACCTGTAATGAGACTATAGAATTACGAATGCTTTTAATATGAAATAGCCTGAAACATTATAGTTGCCTTCCTCACATACTCAATTCTATTTCTCCTAAGCATCTTTCAGAAGAGAGTAGTGTACTAACTCAATCAACGAGTAATATATAATAAAGTAAATCCTACAAACCCATACATCATCAATGAATCAATGATCGCTTAGCAGATTTGGGAGTAAGTAAAGAGCTCCTCATCCATCAGCTAAACTCGTTCTCATTAAAAGATAGAGACACCATATTACACTACCTACTTAGTTAACATCACGTCTTACGCAACTAACAAAATTATGCTTTACTTTACTTGAGTTAAGCTTATATAACTGAGTTTAGTTCATAGTATTTGGGCTTATAAAGTATGGAGTCTAAGCTTGTGTTCGAGGTTAAGGTGTCTAATAAGAGGCTTATAGCTATACCTAAAGCTGTTGCTGAGAGGCTTGGTGTTGTTGAGGGCATGAAGCTAAGGCTCTACGTGGAGGGAGATAAGATTGTTTTAGAACCTGTGAGGGACGCACTATGGTTTGCTATTTATGGACCTAAGGTTGCTCGTATAACGTTTGAGGAGATTGAGGAGGAGAGTATTCGTGAGCAGGAAAAGCTTACGGATATTACTTGACACATCATTCCTCCTACCATTTCTAGGAATAGATGTTGGTGAACCCATAACAAAAGCTTTACAGAGGCTTAGAGGTTATGAGCTCTACTACAGCGAGTTAAGCTTGTTGGAAGCTCTATGGAAAATTGTAAAGGTTGTTAACATCGATAAGATGAGTATTGTTTTAGAAGGACTTGCCCTTATCAGGAGAGACCTCAAATTAGCTCCCATAGATGAGAGAGCTACTAAAATCGCCCTAGAACTCTATAGACTTGGTCACAGAGACCTCATAGACAATCTACTATACGGTATAACACTTTCACAAAACCTAAAGTTATTAACCATTGATGAAGAACTAATAAGCTTTGTAAAGAGTAATGACTATCCAGACACCTTTATCTCCCCAAATGAACTTTGAGACTGCGGTTGTTGAGTGGAAAGTCTCTACCCTAAAGATGATCAAAAATCTTATACCTGACCTCATCATGAACACTCTTAACATCAACAAGTTTAGGATCCATCACCAGTACTGCCAAGAAGGCCGATACTAATCTAAAGCTTACAAAGCTTGTATGAATGATGATGTGAATGTGTCGTGAGAAATAGACAATTGTTTATGGGGCCGCCGGGATTTGAACCCGGGACCTTACTGAGGGTTAAACCCTACCAGCGTTCTAGCGGGGATCCCTCCCCAGGCTGGCATCCTTGCCAAGCTAGACGACGGCCCCCTAACCCATAATAAATAAGAAGTAGTATTTAAACATTCTTAACCTTAACTTAACAATCTATACAGATAATCAGTATTTTCAATCATTATTAAAGTTTTAATTTATCTAATAACAGTATTAGATCGGCTAATGGTGCTGATAAGTGGGTAAAAAGAGGTTCGGTATCGCTATCCCTACAGAATTAGTTAATGAGTTAGACACCCTAGTTAAAGATCTCAATATGAATAGGTCTAAGCTTGTAGAACAAGCGATCAAGGAATTCTTATGTGAATTCAAACACCACTTAAAACCTCATGAATGCGTCGGTGTAATGTTGGTTTTTAATACGGCCTCTAGTAAGTCTTCAGATATCGTTGATGAGTTTAAAGATGTTATATTAGCGTACACCCATCACCATATAGATGATCGTTGTATAGAGATCATAGTCCTAAAAGGTAACTCTGAAATCATAGCTAAATTCCATAAGAAATTACTAGGTAATAGCTGTAGATGTCGTTTCATACCATTCCATATAGTGGACTAGTAATTACCTACGTGATTAAATCATCAATGAAGTCAACTCTGTATAAGTCTCATCACATAATATTAACTACATATTATTAAAACTGTAGTTGATTTAACAATTATTTAATCACTTTCTTTAATTACTATTATCTTTACCTTCTCTCCGTGAAGTTTCTTAAGCTTCTCCTGATACTCTCTAGGTGGGTAGATTAAGTATTTCTGACCTGTCTTAACAACCTTAGCCTCGAATATGTAAATAACACCCATTCAAACACCGTTAAAATAGCTGAATACAAGGATTTATAAGTCTGTATATTGAATGAAAGCTTGATAGAACCCTAATTATAAATCAGTTAGTATGGAGTTTGATCATGACTTAAAACATTTATTTATGTATTGTCATAATAAGGTGTAGAGCTATGTTTAAGTTAGTGGTGGTATTTTGGTTAAGGGTAAGTATCGATGTGTAGTATGTGGTAGGGTCTTCCCTGAAGGTCAGGGGATAATTTTGAGGGTTGATGATGATGTCATACCCTTACATAGTAGTAAGTGTGCTACGAAATTCTTAAGGAGTGTTGTTGAGAGATTAGAACCCTCCATAGTTAAGGGAGTTATTAAGGATGTTAAGAAGGAGTTTCATGAGTTGTTGGAGAAGCGTTTGAAGGAATCTAGTAAGAAGATATGAAGTTTATGAAGACTCCGTCTTCATACTCTTTAAAGCTTTAATAATACTGTCCTTAACTATAAGTCCTACTAAGGTACCTTTTGAGTTGACTACAGGTAGACATCCTATCCTGTTCTTAACCATGATATCCGCAGCTTTAGCTAAATCCTCATTATGTGATACTATGATTGGGTCGGCTGTCATAACATCACTAGCTATTAAGATGGTACTAGATTTAAATACCTCATATAAACTCTTTATTGATTTTGATGAACTACTAAAACTTCTGAGGTACGCATTAATGTTTAAGATCGGTTGTAATACATCGGATTTAGTTATAATCCCTATCGGTTTACCCTCACTAACCACTACTACTTTTCCAGTACTTGACTTTAGTAAAGCATCAACTACGTAGAATATACTGTGTGTAGGTGAGACTGTAATAGGGTTATCTAACATAAAGTCTGAAACCTTAAACATACCGTAGAACTTCTGTGAGAATGCTCTTAAGACATCGTGTTTTGTAATTATACCTACTAACTCCTCATTACTATCGATAACTGGTAGATGACTTAATCCTTGCTTACTCATGAAGTTAGCAACAGATTTTATAGTCTTATTTGGTGATGTCGCATATACTGGGGTTGTCATTATCTCATCAACTTTAACAGTGTCTAAGGGTTTTAGATATCGTTTCCTATTATACGCTATCTTAATGAAATCCCCCTTACATACTATACCTACAACCCTCTTATCCTCCATAATCACGACACTCCCTACCCTATGCTTAAACATTAAGTCTCTTACAGTAAGTATAGAGTCCTCAGCTGTAGCTTTTATTACTGGAAAACTCATATATGAAGATACTTTAGGAACCACATACATCACCAACGTCTTATTCGTAATATTTAGGTGTTCGCAGAGTTATAAAGTATAAAGACTAACTATATATTAGACGTACTCACAATCCTGCTAGGACCGGGTATCTTCGACGCAACATTGCTAACGTCTAAGTACTTTAACCTCCTCTCCTTCTCAATAAAGTACCTAACTATCTTCTTAGCTATAGCCTCCTTCCCCTCACTACCCGGTTGTAACACTATGTAAACCCTACACCTACTCCTTATATAGTCCTCAGGACCTACTATTAACTTATAGTAATTACCGCTGATAGACACACCTAAAGCTAATTCTAACTTAATATTCTTCAGGTAGTTCTTCTCACCGTAGATCATGAATGACCCTAAACCTAAGTATTCACCTGCAGGTGCTTTCTTACTTACCTGCCTCCCATAAACCCAGAAAACATCTAGGCTTCCAAACCCCTCTCTCCACCCCCTACTATAACATGCTGCTAAAGTAGCAACTTCGTAGAGACTCTTCTCAGAAGGTATCTTACCATCACATTTAATTATGAAGACCGACGCACCTGTAATATCAGCATGCATAAATATATCATTATCAGTTAAGTACTTCCTCACTATCTTTTCATTCTGTTTAGCGTCCCTACCCCCTATAGATAATAACCCATCAGATGTCAATATCCAGTGATACTTATCATACCAATCAACCTTTCTAATTAATGGTGTAACTACCTCATTTCTTTCCTTACGTAACCTATCCCTCTTCATTAGTAGGTTATTGATGACCTCATCAACTTTCATAATCTTATCTTCACATTCCTTAATCTCTGACTTAAGCCTTATCAGGAAAGACTTAACACCTTCTCTAACGTTCAACTCTACAGTAGTACCTCCTAATACCACCTTAACAACCCCTTTACTCTTGTCGTAATCCTTAATACCGCATCTACCTACGTAATCCCAACCAAGAGTTTTAATAGTATCCCAAACACACCTACTGATACCGTCTAAAACATCGTAATTCATAGCTACTAGGTCGTGGAGTTTTCTTAACTCGTTAATTCTTACCTTAAGGTCCTCTAACTCTTTCTTAAGGTCATTAATTAACTTCTCAGTCTTGGCTAACTCATCATCTAAGGCTCTAACTTCATTCGCTATAACTTCCTTAGGGATTAACTGCAGGAAGTAATTATCTACTGCTTCGTTAAAACTATTAAAATGTAGTACTTCTAAGTCATCACCCAATTTAGACGGTTTGAAAGTTAAGAATGTTAAGTACTCATGCGTGTTTTTAGAAGCTATGATTACCGGTTCAGGTTTTTTAAGCACTTCATCCACAAAAGCTATAATCCTACTCCTAATCTCTGAGACTACGTCTTTATCTACGATGTTGATGGTATAATCACTTAGTACTTCATTAACTACTTCCGGAGGAACCCCTAGACCTCTCGTAAGACCTTGTGTTAACGATTTATAGTTACTGAGTTTTTCAAACCACTCATCAGTACTTAATTTTCTGAAGTCTCTAAACATTGGCGGTAATATGTATTTCCTACCTATAACAACCTCCCTATCTTTCCCTTTAAATTCCTTATTAGATATTAATACCTTACCTTCAATATCTGTTAATGCTAATATCCCCCTAGGGATTAACTCTACATATAGTCTATAACTTTCCCTACCTCCGAAAGACAGTACAGCAATCCTCTCAAACTCTAGTTGTTCAACATCAATAATTTTAAGGTCGTTAAGATACCTCCTAAATAACGGTACCCTACCAATGTTTTCCAACTTAGATATGTTCTTAGTGATATGGAATCTCTCACTAGGTTTAACTAGTAGATAGTGGTCCTCCCCAGACGTACCCCTCAGCTTAAGTATTAAACCACCAGTTGAATCACTATACACGTTATCTACGAGTGAACCGATTATTAAGCCCTTCAACTCATATACAATAACAGCTACATCTAGAGAACTAAACACCCTCTTAATAGGATACCATTTTGAACTCATCACTACAATACCTGAGCTTAGATCACTACTTAAAAATATCCGTTTTAGGATTTATTAGGATGTAGTATATGGATATACTGACACTTAAGGCAATCTATGGGGTGGTTTCCGGTATAATACTTTATGTACTGACTATAGTACTACGTACACACATTAATGAATTCTATGTGGATTACATCCTAATAACGATTTACTTAATATTATATGTAGGTTACTTACCATTGATGAAACTCCTCGGCATAAGTCATAAAAAACACCTAACTAAAGGGATAAGTATCTACTACTCCATATCATTCATAACATGGGTTGTAATATATGATCTGACCTCCTCCCTACCCTGAGGAATGTGTGCTAAGAGTTTAGACCTCTTCAGAGGATATCATATGAGGTCTCTTAATAATGCCTCGGACCTGACTACGAAGAGAGGTATAGAGTTAGAGGAGGTTAGAAAATGTATTATATGGTATGATACGATCTCAGACGTTTATGATGAGCTATATTCTAATGAGCAGATGCTAAAGTATGATATTATATTTAGTAAGTTGTTTAGTAAGTTGCCGAGGAACTTAGATGTAGTACTAGATGTTGGTTGTGGTACCGGGAATCTACTCACATACCTGATTAAGATGGGATACTGGCTAAAGTACTATGTAGGTCTGGATGTAAGTAGTAAAATCATCAGCATAGCGCTACGTAAAGCAGGATATTATAGGTGCTTGACTGACTTCATAGTTGCTGACTTAGCATACCCTCCCATCAGGACTAACTATAAGTTCGACCTAATTACATTGATAACAGTCTTAAGGAGTCACTATAATGTAGATATCATAGTTAAGGAGTATTTATCTAGGGTTAAGGATGGAGGGTTTATAGTATATACGGTCCTACATAGTAGGACATTAAGAAATGGTGACCCTAAGTATGAGGAGATATACATACTAAATTCTTCAGGTGGTATTACATATGTGTTTAACAGTGATACTAACCTGATTAGTCCATCCAGTCCTTAACTTCAATCTTCCTTGGGATATACTCATCCATTAAGAACTTAAGCCCCTTACTAGTTAATGCTTCAATCTCTAGTTTAGCTTCTTTCTCTAAGAATATATTTATCTCAGCCTTCCATCGACTAGTTTGAAACCACTTATAATTGATTAACTCCTTAGCACGTTTTATATCTCTCTCCTTAGCCTTAATTATATAATTCCTCCTTTCAGATTCTGATAAATACGGTTTTTTCTTAATATTAACATCTCCGAAAATATCTGAAGGCATAACACCTAAGAACCTCAACCACGGAGTAGCTAGTCTCTCACTCTCGTAGGACAGTGTTATAGAACCTATCTTAAATACGCTGTAGATGTACCACCCGTAAGGGTCGCTATCAGTTAATATGTAGATAGGTAGTTTTAACTCCTCACTTAAACGCCTTACAAATCTCCTAGTAGCTCTGTCAGGCTGTCCAGCACTAGTTATTAATAAAGCCTTATACTTCCTCCAAAAACCTGCTCTATGAAGTTGTTGGAAGACAGCATCCTTCTCAACTATTAGTACGTACTCAGCATCGACGTCAAGAAATTCTATTAAGTCAGGTGTAGGTTCTATTGAGTATGCACCATGCCCCATCTTACTAAGGTCAATAACATCATCTCCAGACCTTATCCTCATATTACCTACGACCTTACCCTTCTCCTTACTAAGTATTAGTAACTCCTCCCTAAGCATATTTATAAACACTTCTAGATCCCTAATTATACTATCAGACTCTCTCTGCGAATCCCAAGTATTCTCACCTAATACCTTACCTTCAGGACCTCTATACCTTATAGTATGTTTACCTCTATAGAATAGGTCACGAATTGTTGGGTATTCATCATTAGTTAATGCGTTATAGATTATACTAGCCATTAACACAGTCTGCATAAACTTCTTAGATTCCCTAACGTCTAGGAAGGACCTACTTAAGGTATCAGGACCTAATAACAGTAGTTTTCTACCCTCATCATATACTGTATTGCTTAAGGTCCTCTTAGGTATAACTATAGTTGGGTTTTCACCAGCTAAGATCTGGTTGACGAGCTCTTTAAACCTATCACGTAAGACTTCTAAAGCCTTCTTCCTAACCTTTACATCAACACTTGATGTTAACTTCATAGAGAACCACCTACTCAACACTTACTACAACATCATCAACACTCTTAAACTTCACGTTCTTAAACTTCTTAAGAACAAGCTTAAATAATTCATTGCTTAAGCTATTATACTGTACGTCGTTAACTATTGATGAGAGGGATTTAGCGATATCCGGTATATACTTTATAATTCCTACAGCCTTCTCAACCTCTTCCCGCTCCTTCCTCTTCCTCACGATATATGATTTTAACTCCCTAGCAACTTCTCTAACCCCTTTCTCTATCTCATTCTCTATCTCCGGTACGTCAGCAATACTCTCCTTACCAACTCCTTTATAGGGTATTTTAGTACTACATATATGTACTAGAACAGCTAATGGTGCTGGTTTCTCCACCTCATACAGGCTCCAGTCTATATTCTGATTAACTACTTTCCATGAAACGTCAGACCTCTCATCATAGAGTAACGGTATTTTATTAGCAAACCTGAGAAGAAGTGGTTCCTCCGATGGCGGTATGTTACCACCGTAGGCTAAACCTACCTCAACTATGAATGCATGCCCCTCATACACACCAGGCTTCCTAGTATTAGCAGCTACAAACTCAGGTTTTAATATAGACTCCAAACCAATCTTTATTATCTCCTCACCTAGGTATGAGAGGCTATCAGGTCTTGGAGGCTTAAAATTATTGAATTCTTTTAAAACCTTAGCTAGTAACTCGATCTCATCATTACTTAACCCCTTCGGATCTTTATTTGGGTCAAGCTTTAATAACTCAATAATGGTTTTAGATGTTACTTCACCAATACCTTGAAACTCCTCCATCAAGAACTCCTTCAACGTAGTTGTAGTGGTATTAGATATTAACATCTTAAGCAACTCTATATCGACCCCATGTGGGTGTGGTTTAACCTCCTTAGGAGGCCTAGGCATTAACGTAGTACTCCTCTTAAAGTACACTACGTTATCTGTTGGATCCTTTAGAATTATCGTAGCGTACGGTGCTATTATAGCAGTCCTCTTAAAATATTCGTATACCTTAGACTTAGCTCTATTCCAATCACCTTCTATAAAGAGTTTAACTATTGTACCATGCCAGTCATTACTCTTCTTAAAAGACGCCTTATGATGAATTACCGGCTTATTACTCTTAATATCAATACTTAATCTAAACATGTATATCCTTGAGGAGTTAATAGTTGATGATAAAACCTCAACAGGTTTACCAGTAGTTATCTGACTGTAGAGGACAGCCATCTTAACACCTATGCCGAACATACCCCTCGTCTGCCTAAGCACGTATTTAGAACTATAGAGTAGTTGAGCAAATGCTTGAGGTATGTTATCTGGAGGTATACCTATACCATTATCCTCTACACTGATTAAGTAAACTTCAGGTTTATCCGGTATGACTCCGGAGTCTATAGAGACTTTAATCACTGGTAGGATACCGTATGAGTCTGTAGCATCTAACGCATTCTCAACTAATTCCCTAATCGATTGGTAAAGTGCTCTAGCAGGGTTTGAGAACCCTGCAATCTCCTTATTCCTATAGAAGAATTCTGCAGGACTTAAACTCCTAAATCTCTCAAGTTGCTGAACACTCACTATACTACACCATATATTAATCCTATCTTAAATAAGATTTTTTAAGGGCATATACCCCTAAGAATTAACTACCCAATCATTGAAGTATAACTACCTCACTTCCTAAAAGCTGACCGGGTATCCCCTTCTTCATACTAACTACTACCACATTATTCTTACCGCTATGGACCTTAACTACCTTACCCCGATATTCATTCCTACCATCCCTAACCAACACCTTACTCCCGAGTAACCCATCAACCCTCAAATACTTACTCCTTAAAATCTTAACTAAAACCTGATCATTATACTGTCTATGTAGAGCTCTTCTAAAGCCTACTATAACCCCATAACCTAACTCATTAATTACATGCTGACTCATAACCACATCCTAAAATAATGAAGTACCTAGACTTTTTAAGCTTTGAAGCATACATGAGCACCTACTGAAACAACCTCATCATAATGGTTCAACACATCCTTATTTACTACTTATTAATGTGTTAACGCGATATTAAGGTGATGAAGTTCGTAGTTGATTCAATGTTAGGAAATCTGGCTAGGTGGTTGAGGTTATTAGGATACGATACATTATACTTCAAACGTATCGAAGACTGGAGACTGATTAATATAGCTAGAGAGGATAGTAGGGTATTACTGACTAAGGACTTAAGCCTATATAGGAAGGCTGTTAAGAAGGATGTTAAGTCAATATATATAGAGTCTTCAGATATAGTTGAGATGTTAGCGACTATAGCTAAGGAATTAGATATTAAGTTAGTATTTGATGAGAGTAATACACGATGCCCTCTATGTAATACCCTACTGATTAGAGTTACCAAAGCAGAGATCCTCCACTTAGTACCTCAGGAGGTAGTTAACAAGTACAACATTTTTTGGAAATGCCCTAAGTGTGAGAAGGTTTTCTGGCAGGGAAATCATTGGAATACCATAAGTAAGATACTTGAGGAGGTGAATAGTAAGTTAAGTATGGTGGGAAGGGATGCAACACATTAACGATTATGTAGACCCCAACGAGTTAAGTCTCGATGACGGTGTATTCCTAGTTAGACTAGCTAGGGAAGCTGTTGAAAAGTATTTAAAGGATAATAAGGTAATCGATACACCGCCTAACACACCTAAGAAATTACTACTGAAGGGTATGTCATTCGTCACTATACGTAAGTTAGTCTTAGGAGGTCAGGAATTAAGAGGCTGTATAGGTTATCTACAACCTATAGAACCTCTAGCTAAGAACGTTATTAACGCAGCTATTGCGGCAGCTGTTGAAGACCCTAGGTTCAACCCTATGACTGCTGAAGAACTTGATGAGGTCATCTTTGAGGTCTCAATACTCTCAATACCTAGGACTTTAAGTAGTAAGGGTTGGGATATAGTTAACGAGGTTAAAGTAGGTGTTGACGGGTTAGTAGTTGAGTATAGGATTTACAAAGGTCTACTACTACCTGAAGTCCCTGTTGAGTATTGCTGGGATGTAGAAACCTTCTTATGCGAGACCTGCTTAAAAGCCGGTATGCCACCAGATTGTTGGTTACATCCAGGGGTTAGAATTCAGAAGTTTAACGCTGTGATCTTCAAAGAATTGAAGCCTTCAGGAGATGTGGTTAAGGTAGATTTAATTAAGGAGTTGGAGAAGGCCTGCAAATGATAGTTACGAGGGAAAACTCTTTAACATACTTTTTATCCTAGCTTAACTAAATGATACTTATGAGGGTTAGATTAATTTCTTATAATTGTGTTGATGGTGATGTTAGGAAGTTAGTACTCCTAGGTTTTAAGGTGTCTGCTGGTAAGGTTAGGGAGAATGGAGTTGATTACTACCTTAAAGAGTATCAAGGAGATCTAAGTAGTTGGATCTTAGAGGGTGTTAAGTATCCTTCAGTTCTTGAGCACATAACATTTACGTTCTATATTGAAGGTATTTCCAGAGTTACTAGTCATCAGCTAATTAGGCATAGGATAGCATCATATACTCAAGAATCTCAGAGATACTCACCAACTAGTAAAGAGTACGTAATTCCTGAGTCAATAGTTAAGGCAGGATTTGAGGTGAAGTATAGGGAATTAATTGAAGAGTGCTTCAAACTCTATAGTGAGATGATTAAGTCTGGAGTGCCTTACGAGGATGCTAGGTACATATTACCTCAGGCAGTAACTACTAGGTTAATCATGACTGTAAACCTTAGAGAACTACTACATATTGCATGCCTAAGACTTTCTAAAGGGGCTCAATGGGAGGTTAAGGAGTTAGTGAAGGAAATGATAAATGAAGTAGGTAAAATACTACCTGAAATACATAAGTTATTAGAGAGTTACTGTGGGGAGGAGTTATGATACTCTCAGATTTTGATTTAAGAGCTTACTTAAGTAGCGGTAGGTTACGTATAACACCATTTTCTGAGGAGATAATTAGGGAGAACGGTGTTGACCTTAGGTTAGGTAGTTGTTACTGTATGGTTAAGGAATCTAGTGAAGTACTAGATATATTGAAGCCTGATGATATAAGTAAGTATTATGAGTGTGGTGAAGCTGATGAATTCATATTAAAACCTAACACGAGATACTTACTCCATACGTTAGAATACGTATCACTACCGCCTGAGTTAATGGGCTTTGTTGAATTAAGATCTACATTCGCAAGACTTGGACTAATGATCCCGCCAACTATAATAGATGGTGGTTTTGAGGGTCAGATAACTATTGAGGTTTTATCAACATCATTTCCGATAAAGTTAAGAACAGGAATTAGATTCCTTCACGTGGTGTTCTCAAAGTTGACGACCCCTGTTAATAAGCCTTATAGAGGTAAGTATCAATTCCAGAAAGGAGTTAAGCTACCAATACTTAAGGATAACACTTAAGTCTAATGAAGAACTTCAGTGGGCTCCTAAATCTTCACTAAAGATCCGTGACCGCCACACTCATCATTTAAACCATCACATTACTAAGATCTATCTCAACACCCACCATATTTAAGCTTTACAATACATTCAAAATACGTATTTAAATCCTGAAACAGGTTCTCTACGTGAGATTATGTCTAGGAAAGAGGTTAAAGTAGTTAATGTTAATGATGTTAAAGCTGTCATACCCTTAATGTGTGATGTTGAGGGATTTAAGGTTAAGAGGTTGATAACTAAGAGTAGGGAAGGTTCTGATAAGTTAATGTTAGGAATATGCTATGTAGGTCCACATGCTAAGGGTTATAGATGGTCTTTCACTGATAAAGATGAGGTATACTACGTGTTGAAAGGTAAGTTAAGACTTAAGTGGAATGATAATGTTGTTGAGTTTAGCGTAGGTGATGCAGTATACTTACCTGCTGGGCATACGTACGAGTTAGAGAACTTAAGTGATGAAGAAGCGGTTATAATCTACGTACTAACACCACCTATAGAGTAGGAGTTAAAGTATTACCAAACATAACTACGTAGCACCTACTTAAGCTTGGAGAATGTATGGATATGTAGTATGGTTTAAAACTATCTAAAGTAACTTACTAATCACTTCTGTAGGGATTTCTGAAGCCTTAACTATAGTGGCGTTTTTAGGCGGTCTCTTTACTACGATATTTAACGGGATGTATCTCTGTGGATTATCTACAGCCCTACTTTTAAGCACTCTTACCTTTACGTACTTATCCTTACCTAACTCCACATACACATACTTACCCTTCTTCAACCCCATCTCTTAAACCCCGGACTAAGTAATATACACACTTAAAATATTTTAATAATGATACTATAATTGGTTGGTAGTGTTTGGATAGTAAGGAGCTTCTATGGTCTGAAATAGTTAGTAGGATTTCTAGGTGTTCTAAATGTGACCTTCATAAATATAGAACTAATCCAGTGCCTGGTGAGGGGTCTCTCTATAGTAAGATGTTACTTATTGGTGAGGCCCCAGGTAAGAATGAAGATGAGGAGGGTAGACCCTTCGTAGGTGCTGCAGGTAAGTTACTAACCGAGTTATTAGAGGTTAGAGGTATTAAGAGGTCTGAAGTCTTTATAACTAACGTCGTTAAGTGTAGACCCCCTAACAATAGGGAGCCTTATGATGAGGAAATCAGAGCTTGTAGCGAGTATACAGTATCTATTATTAAGTTAGTAAGCCCTAAGATACTAGTTACTTTAGGTAATCATGCTGGTAAGTTTATTTTTGAGTTAGGAGGTGTTAGATGGATTAATGTTAGTAGGATGAGGGGGAGGTCATATAAGATGGATATAGTAGGTATTAAGGATGTTTTAGTTATCCCAACGTATCACCCAGCAACAGCGTTATATAACCCAAATATAAGGTCAGTATTAGAGAGTGACTTCGATATGATTAAGGAATACTACTTTATGGAGTACGGTGTAGGGAGTATTAAGAGGAAAACACTACTAGATTTCCTTGAAGGTGGGCGTCATTAGCATCAAATACAGTTATGACGAGTTAAAGAAGTTTATAGAGGAGAAGATTAAGTCTTTAAGGAATGAACTTGAATTCTACGAGTCATTACTAAAGATGTTGGAGAGGGTTAGTAGAACTCCTGAGAGAGGTGAGGATAGGAAGCTTAAGGAAGAGGTATTAGCTTTGAAGGATAATGAGGGTAATATAGTGATGACTATAACCGCCACACCGAGTAGGATTAAAGTAGTTCCGTTAATTAAGATTGAAGCTGAGCATGAATTGATAAAGTCTTACTTAACTAGATTCTTAGATGAGAAGAAGTCCTCAAGTATTAGTAGGGTTTCCAGATATGATATTAAGTTAGCTGATGGATACATATCTGAGATCTTAATTGAAGGTAGTTTCAATGAGTACTTCATAATTGAGTTAGAGGCAGCTCTAACATACATCATAAACACTATAAGTAAGTCAAGATCATCAGATTAACTCTGAACAGACATCATTATCTCCTTGCCGGTTTTCATCATCTACTACAACAATTATCTTATAGAGTATTAAGTCTTTAATATACATCTAAGAAAGTATATTTAGGGAGATTGTGGACTTCATAATACTTGCTCAGACGTTCGCTAAACTTGAAGGTATTAGTAGCAGGATTGAGCTGACTAACATCCTAGTAGACCTCTTCAGGAAGACACCACCGGAAATTATAGATAGGGTAATATACCTACTACAGGGTAGGTTATGGCCTGAATGGAGTGGTATGCCTGAGTTAGGTGTTGGTGAGAAGTTCTTGATAAAGGCCGTATCCATAGCTACTAAAGCAAGTGAAGGTGATGTTGAAAAGCTTTATAAACAATTAGGTGATTTAGGGAAAGCTGCTGAGGTACTCAAGCAAAGAAGTAGTTCTGGAGGGTTAACACAATTTATTAAACTCCAACCTAAGGGAGGTGGTAAATTAACTGTTAACAAAGTTTACGAAACGTTAGTTAGGGTTGCTTCAATGGTTGGTGAGGGTAGTAGAGATGTAAAGATAAACCTGATCGCCGGTCTCTTAGTTGATGCTGAACCTCTAGAAGCTAGATACTTGGTTCGTTTGATAGAGGGTAGGCTTAGGTTAGGTATCGGGGACGCCACCATACTTGATGCTTTAGCTATATGCTTCGCAGGTTCTCAAGGATTCAGAAACGTTATTGAGAGAGCATACAATATCAGAGCAGATTTAGGGAACGTAGCTAAGGTACTTGCATTAGAAGGTGTTGAGAGTCTTAAGAATATAAAACCTAGTGTTGGTACCCCTATAAGACCTATGCTTGCTGAGAGATTAAGTAATGCTAGTGAAATATTAAGTAAGGTTGGTGGTAAGGCTTTAGTAGAGTTTAAATATGATGGTGAGAGGGCACAGATCCATAAGGACGGTAATAACGTGTGGATATTCTCAAGGAGGCTTGAGAACATAACACATCAGTACCCAGATGTTGTTGAGGCGGTAATTAAGGGGTTGAAATGTTCTAGAGCTATAGTTGAGGGGGAGATCGTAGCTGTAGACCCTGATACAGGTGATTTAAGACCTTTCCAAGAGTTAATGCATAGGAAGAGAAAACACGATATTCACGAAGTGATTAAGGAAGTACCAGTGAGGGTCTATCTCTTTGACATTCTCTACATGGATGATGAAGACTTAACACTAAAGCCTATAACTATTAGGAGGAAGTACCTTCAAGAAGTTGTTGAAGAAAGTGAGATATTAAGGATAGCTGATCATATAGTAACCGATGATGTTAATAAGTTAGAGGAGTTCTTCTTAAAAGCTATTGAGAACGGTTGTGAGGGGGTTGTAGTAAAGGCAATACATGACCAAGCTATTTATCAAGCTGGTGCTAGAGGGTGGCTTTGGATTAAGTATAAGAGGGATTACAAGAGTGAAATGATAGATACTGTAGATTTAGTGGTTGTTGGTGCTTTCTATGGTAGAGGTAGGCGTGGTGGTAAGTACGGAGCATTACTTATGGCTGCATACGATCCTAAGACAGATACTTTCAAAACTGTATGTAAGGTTGGTTCAGGCTTTACTGATGAAGATCTAGAGACCATCCCTAAACTACTCCAACCACTGATAATAAGTCATAAACACCCCAGAGTCGACTCAGAGATCGAACCTGACGTATGGGTGGTTCCATCATTAGTAGCTGAAATCATAGGAGCTGAGCTAACTCTATCACCACTACATACATGTGGTAAAGGTGTTGTAAGACCTGGCGTAGGTATCTCAATCAGATTCCCAAGGTTCTTAAGATGGAGAAGTGATAAGAAAGCAGAGGATGCTACAACAGTTGATGAAATTATTGAGATGTTCAGAGGACAACTTAAGAGGGTTTCTGAAGAAGCTGGTCGTGAACAATTATGAGTTAGTTTATGATGTCTTAACAGATGCAACTATCACTCTTCTATTCTTACTAACTAGAGTTAACATACCACGACTTATTAATTCCTTCATTATCCTCTTAGCTATACCGACGTTCACACCTAATTTAGATGCTAGGACGTAAGGAGTTATGATATTCAAGCCAGTTACTTCCTTAATAGCTCTGTTAATTAATGATTCATCAACTAGTAGTGATACCTGAGTCTTCTTCTCACGTTGTTCAGCCTTCTTCATTTGTTGCTTAAGTTGCTGTTCTAAAGCTTTCTTTTGACGTTTTTCAATTATTGATATGGGTTTTCCTCCCTTACCTCCTCCCATCACTACCCACCAACATATTATACGTTATGTAAGCTTTAAATGTTAATTAATACTATCTGAAAGTACCTATTAAGTTATCATCTATAAATACAGAGATAACCGGTATTGTCTTCCCTCTAATCCCTACCTTAACCCTATGTTTTTCAGAATTACCTACGTCGAATTCTAAGTTAATAGGTTTTCCAGTCAATATTGCAGTATCAATTACGTTATCATCAACAATTATTGAGATTTTACTGGAGAACATATCGTAATCTATGACTACGGTATGTAGTTCCTTCTCACCAACTGTAAACCTAACATGTTGCACTCTAACACCGTATTAGTAGTTTATAATATGGTTAAATTACTTATTGTTTCAACATCCTCATAAATACTATATAACCTGTATGACCTACCATCATAGTCTTAGGTCTTATAACATCCTTCGAGACCTCATACTCCCTAAGAAGTATTTCATACGTTCTTAAATCTACGAATAAACCACTATCTAACACATAATTAACTAATTTCTCGACTTGATTAATTGATGGTAAGAATGATATTACTGTTGCTGATGGTTTTAAAGCTCTTGCTAACGTCTTAAGAGCGTTCCAAGGGTCCGGTATATCAAGAATTGCTGAGTCAATATCGTAGTCATCTACATCAACCCTCACATCCTTATTTCTAAAGGTAACTCTATTTTCCAAGCCTACTAATCTTAAGTTCTCTAAAGCCACGTCAATACGTCTCTTATCTATCTCATAAGCATATACGTGACCTTCATCACCTACATACCTAGCTATAACAGCAGTTAAGAAGCCCGTACCAACACCTCCCTCAAGTACTCTACTACCTGGACGTATATCAGCTAGTAATGTTATGAAGCCTAAGTCTTTAGGGTATATTACTTGAGTGACCCTCTTAAACCCCTTAAACATATAATCTATTAATGTAGGTCTTAGTATGTAGGCCTTAACACCAGTACTTAACTTAATAACACTGCCGTACTCCATACCTACGATATCATCTAATGTTATAGAACCCTTATCAGTAGATACAGTCCTACCCTTAACAACCCTAACTAATTTAGACCTCCTCTCATCAACGTAGAGTAAGATGTGTGAACCGTAGTCTATGGCTCGGTTCTGATGTCCTACATCATCGCTCAGAAATACCAGCCCTCCTCATAGCCGACTACTCTAAGAATTCCTAAGTACTTAAACTTAAAAATATGATATCAGGCAGACACTCATTATAATTACTAACTAATCTTAAGGACTCTAACGTTATCTGTAACAACTTTTAAAGCATATTGTTTAGACCTACTAACGTTATCTAGCTCCTCATCACTAAACCATAACTCCCTCTTAAGTAAATCCCTAATAGCGACCCTTATAGCCTCACTCCTACATGAGTACCTACCCAGCCTAACAAGTTCATCAATACCATCAATATATGTATCAGGTAGTTTCACGGTAATTATCCTCAAGATACCAACCTACTTACACACTTAAATCAAATAACTTAAAAGGATTACGACGTAATTAAACCTTAGTAGGGTGGTGATTATATTACCTATTAAGATATATGCTGTAGGTGATGTACATGGTCTTAGGTACTTCAACATATTCTTAGCATCGTTAAAATCTCTAATTAACTCGAGACCTAACTTAATAATATTTGCTGGTGATATGATTGATAGCGGTAATGTTAGGGAACTTAGGTTTATAGTAGATGCTGTAAAGTTTAGGTTTAACGACGTACCTATAATTGCCGTCTTCGGTAATGAGGAATACCAAGAAGTTGAGGAGAAGTTAATTAAGGAATACCCTGAAATCACTTGGCTTAACGATAGCCCTACAGTACTGTATATAGATAACGTAAGGATAGGAATCGTAGGTAGTAGAGGGTCTCTAGAGAAGTTGACCTACTGGCAAAGTAGGAATAAACCAATACTGGAGAAAGTCTATAAAGAGAGAGTCTTAATAATTAAGAAGTTGATTAATGAGGTTAAGAAGGTATCTGATATCTCCATATACGTATCTCATTATGCTCCAACCTTCATAACGGTAAAAGGCGAACCTGATAGGATACTACCGTTCATGGGTTCTAGAGATATGGAAAACACTATTAAGGAGGCCAAACCAAGCATAGCAATACATGCACACGCGCATAACTCTAAAGTATTAGAGGCAGTTATAGACGGTGTGAAGGTTTATAACGTATCATTACCTGCAAGAAGAGGGGTAACTGTAATAAATTTAACACCGCCTTTAAAGACATAATAATCTATGTTAAGAGACTGTTAAGAGTTAAACATTATACATATATCACTGAATACTACCTTAACACACCTAAGTATCAACCAAGTGTTAATAGTTTAATTGTTTTAGCTAGTTATTTTTCAATGGCGAGTAAAGCTAGTAGTGTTGAAGCACATAATATTGGGATCATATCATTGAAGTTCAAACCTTTACCTCTTATCTCCTTATCAAGCCTATATAATTCATTAACTATATTTAATTGTTTAGAAGTTGTTATTTTAAATGATAATCCGTAGATATTCTCCAATCCATGAATATATGCTGATATAGTTGCTAGGTTAAGGTCGTAAGTCTCTTCATAAACTTTTATGAATTTATTACTCATACCTACCATGATGTCTAACTTATCAACTAATGCTGTTAGGGGACGGAACTGCCTACCTAATACTTGATAAATACCTCTTAAGTTCATATAATTAGTTCTGATAACACCTTCAGTAAGTCCTAAATCCTCAAACACGTTACTGAACTTATCCAGCTTTTTAAGAACTCCATATAATTCTAAAGCATCATTAACATCTGAGTACGTCAACATATTTGTAAGTGCTTTTCTAAAAGTACTCAAACTTAGTTGTTTCTCATTGGTCAACGTATAGGAAGCTGCTATAACAGTAGGGATTAACGTTATATGTAACTCTACAACCACATTTACTCCTAGTTTACTTAGTGAGGATGTAATAGCTTGAGAAACCAACCTACCTATACCAGCTGACGGAAATCCTATAACACCTTTAGCTACAGACTCACCCAACGTGATCGACTGTAAGTATGTATCTAATGCTGATGTTATAGTCCTCACATACTTGTACGTGTCTAAGTCGTATATGGAGAATCTATGTACAGCACCAGGTTTAACATAGGAATATACGCTTAAGTCTATAGCTTCTACTAAGCACTGGAAAACCCTCACATCCACACCCAAACTTAAAACTCATACCAACTACTTAAAGTACTATCGACTATCATTAAAATAGTAAGTAGCTTAAAAACTTATTAAAGTGTTTAAACCCTAGCTTTAAGGAGATTGAATGAATAATGTGAGCTCTAGTGATATATGGTATATAGTATTAATAGCTATTTTCATACTGTCATTCATACTTAACTTCACAGACATACCTCAGAGAATGCAGTTATGGAGATTCGCCTCATACGTTAGACGTAGGTTAGTACAGCTTGACGAGATTGAAAATGATATTAGACGTAGGTTAGTTAGTTACTTAAGTAAGTTGAATGTTGCTTCACCTAAGGAGGTAATTGATAACTTCATAAATAATTACTTCTTAATAGAACCTGTAAGTATAGAACCTACAGATATTATTAGGAGGTTAGCTCATTTAATCAATGTTAGAGATGCTAACGTTAAAGAATATGTAGAAAGGTATATACCCAAACTTCAAAAACCTGAGAAACACAACGTAATCGTAGCTTTAGAGATAGCCTCAGCTATCAACATAGTTAATAAGGTGTTAAAGCATTACTTCAAGTTAGGTTTAAAGAATAATAACTGGATACTCCTAATGCAGTTAGCTCTTAGTATGCCTGAAATACTGAGGATAGTGAATGCTTATAGTAAGGCATTAGATGCTTTCTCATTAGGTACCCCTATAGGTGATGGTGCAGGCCCGTTAGTAGTTAGGTACTTAGTAGGTTCTGCAGAACCTAAAGTAATAACAGAGGATACAGTATATTATGAGGTATCACTTAATAATAGGAGGGTATACGCTATTAAGGCTGAAGGACCTGGTGCAACTGTAGGGAGGCCTGGTGAAGCAGTTGATAAACTTATAGAGATGTTAGGTGGTAATGTAGCGAGGGTAATCACTGTTGATGCAGCCCTCAGACTAGAGAGTGAGGATACTGGTGAAGTTGCTGAAGGTGTTGGAGCCGCTATAGGTGATGTAGGCCCTGAGAAAATTAGTATTGAGAGGGCTGTAACTAAGTATGGGATACCATTAGATGCTGTAGTTATAAAAATGTCTATTGAGGAAGCTATAAATACTATGACTAAGGAGGTCTACGATGGAGTCTTAAAAGCTCTTGAGAGAGTTAAAGAATTAATCAATAGTAAGGTTAGGGAGGGAGAGGCAGTAATAGTTGTTGGTGTAGGGAATACTGTGGGTGTTCTCTAATGGTTCAGTTCACTTCCTTAGATTACCTAACTATAATCCTATTGATCCTAACGACATTACTACTAATCTTTACTATAATCTCCATGTTCACTCAGAAGAGGATTAGTAAAACAGTTATAGGACCTAAAATAATTGTTAAGATAAAGTGTTTGAATAATGATTATAATGAGGAGAAAGAATTTAATAAAGGATATTACGTAGGGTTAGAGACAGGTAAATGTCCGAAATGCGGGAGTAAATTAGTAGTTGATGCTATATACTCTGTAGGTGGTACGAAGGAGAAAGAACTGAGATAGGTAGGAGTGTTTTAAAGCTTCCTCTATAAGTAGTCCTCAACTAAGTAATTCATATAGTATCCAATTATTTTAACATTAGAAGGTTGGGTTAGTCGTTATTATAACTTCCTTACTAGTTATTAAGACCGTCTCCTCAAATTGTGATATATATGCTTTAGGTAATGACTCAATAAGTACTGGATACTCTCTTAACATGTTCTTCAACTTTAATGAATTAAGAAGAATTCTCAGGTTGTTTAATGAGAACCCTAATTCTGAGAACCACCTCTCACAAAATGGTAATGTCTTAAACCTACTTAAAATGTAGTTGACTACGTGGGCTTCCTGAGTTGTAAGTCCTTTAAATTTTGTCTTTGATAACGCATAGATACTTACTTCACTACCCTCAACTACATAACCATTACCTGTAGATATGAATGGTTCTATAGCGTACGCCATCCCACGTCTGAACTTACCTAATTGCATTACGTCACCGTAATTAGGTATGACGTCTCCAGCATGAATTACATACCTGTCTAAGCTATGACCACCTAAATTCCTAATAGGTTTAAATCCGTACTTCTTCGCAGTCTCCTCAATAACCTTACCGACTGCTGAGAACCTCACACCCTCATTAATAACTTTCAACGACTTCTCTAAAGCCTCCTTAGAAGCTTCAACTAAGTTATTTAACTTATCATTGTAACATAACGTTATGGCTGTATCAGCTATATAACCATCAACATGGACTCCAATATCTATTTTCACGACATCATCTTCTGTGATAGCTGAATCAACCTCATCTAGTAGAGGTGTTTTATGAGCAGCTATAGAATTTATAGATATGTTTATAGGGAATGCTGGCTCACCACCGAGTTCTCTAATCATGTTCTCAGTAGTATTCGCTAGCTCAAGTAACTTCATACCTGGTTTTATATAACTATATAAGAACTGCTTTACCCTCCATGCTATATCACCAGCTTTTAAGTACTTACTAATCACTTCCTCATCCACGACTTAACACCCTCAGAACCACTGATCTCAGCCCTGCACGGGCTCTTCATTAATCCGACCTTTCGAGCCTCATCACATATTTAAATCATAACTACTAGGTTTATAAAGG
Source organism: Desulfurococcaceae archaeon (assembly GCA_020832985.1). Taxonomy (GTDB): domain Archaea; phylum Thermoproteota; class Thermoprotei_A; order Sulfolobales; family NBVN01; genus CAZZLT01. The sequence goes on from JAJHRE010000001.1 coordinate 26,277, forward strand.
TGACTATACTGCCTAAGTTAGTAGTAGGTATTAGTGGTGCTAGCGGTATAATCTATGGGTTAAGACTATTAGATTACCTAAGTAAATTGAAGGATTATGAGACTTACGTAATATTAAGTAAGAATGCTGTTAAAGTCGCTGTTCATGAGTGCTGTAGTAAGGAATCATTCGTTAAGATAATTAAATCTAGGTGTAGAGAATTATACGTAAGTAATGACTTAGACTCCCCACTATCGAGTACCTCCTTTATATATAACTTCGACTCCATGACTATAATACCGTGTTCACTTAAAACTCTCGCAATGATAGCTAACTCCATTCAGGGGAACCTACTTAGTAGGGCTGCGTTAAACTTCCTAAGACTGAGGAAACCGTTAGTGTTAGTGATTAGGGAAACACCTATAAGTACTATAGACATAATTAACATGTTTAAAGCTTCATTATCTGGTGCGACGATACTGCCTGCTAGTCCAGCATTTTACCCAAACCCTAAAAACTTAAGTGATGTTGTTGATTATGTGGTTGGGAAGGTATTAGATGTGTTAGGTATTGAAAATAAATTATATAGACGTTGGGGGGAGGGTAGAACTACTCAAGATAAATATCTTTGCGTCCAGTTCTTCGGCCAAGAATGTCTTTAACCTTACCACCACCAATATCGTATTTCTCAACCTCTTTAAGGAAGTCATCAGCACCCTCACTAAACCTTATAGCTAGGGTACAAACCCCATTCGGTAGTAGTGCTTTACGTTCGCAGAAGGCGAATTGACACTTATACCCTAAGCACTGGTCACCAATCCATCTACACATAGCTGATTTCTGTACATGTCCCTTTACAACCTTATTAACGAATACTAGGGAATTTTTAGAACATTTAAAGAATGGGCATAATTGATTACAGAATTTACCTATCGGTAAAGGCTTTAACTCCTTACCACCACTCTCATGCTGGCTTTCAAATCTCTGGGGCTTACCTGTAGCTCCCACTAAACCCACCACACTACTGGTACTCCATAATAATACCTACGGTTTAAACCATTTAAACATTATGTAGCTTACCTCTTTATCAGGATATATAACCGCTATTATTAACTTCTTCCTCACACTATGTGAGAGCCTACCCCAACCTATCAAGTCTCCAGGGTCTATGTTAGAGTTGAACTTAATCACCTTAATCAGATATGGTGCGTGTTCTAGACCTGGTCTTAACCTATATACAGCGAAGTCTGCACCATACTTAAGACCTGACCTAACTATGAAGCCCTCCTTCCTTAACTCCTTATAAACTAGGTATAGGTCTTCAAAATTATCTACCCTACTAATAGCTATACCCTTAAATTCATCTATGCTTAATTCCCTACCCATATACTCTACACTAATTACTTTATTTTCGAGGAGATACATACCCTCAATTAGAGATAACTCTAAAGGTGATGAGATATCAGTATCTTTAGGTTTCTTAACACCTAACGGCTTACCGAAAAACCCTTGAGAAAATATCCTCCTAGCGTCATTAACGTCAAATACTATTAACTTAGACCCTACTAGTTGAGCCTTAACCATAATTCAAATCCTATGAAGTGATAAGTACTTTAGATTAGTACCTACATCCTTTAGATGATCTGCTGCATCCTCAAGCTTATCTATTAATTCCTTCATAAGTACTAGGGTACCTGCATCACTACCACAACTCTTAACTACCTCTATTAATGCATGCCTATAGAAGTTATCTATATCGTCTTCAAGCTTAACCACATCATTGTATATCTCCCCAATCTTCCTCGGATTCACAGAGATTAACGTAAGCATACTGTCTAAATCCTCTAACATATTAATACTGCTTCTCACCATAGACTCCAATAACGAGTATAACATATCACTAATCTCTACAGACCCCTTAGTAGATAAGGCTAAAGCCCTATAGGAAGTCGCCTCACAACTCTCTACAGACTTAAGTATGTTACTCACTATTGAAACATATATATCCTTATATATTAAGGCTGGTGAAACCCTAACTATATACTCCATAACCGATATCGAGTTACTCTCAACATTATTCTTAATACTCCTTATCCTTTCATGTCTTACCTTAACCAACTCAACCTTATCCTCACTTAAGTCTTTAAGCTGACTTAAAACCTCTCTAAACCCCTGAATAACATCCCTAATCAGCGACTTAACCCTCTCAACTATATTAGACTCCGCTATACTCTCACTACTACCCACACTCAACTCCAGCCTTAAAGCATCCTCACTCATAACTTACCTAACCAGTTATGAAATCTTAATAGGAGTATATATTTGTTTAACTAAATCTTCACGGTAAAAGAGTTGAATTACGGTAATCACTAATCATTATTACTTATGAAGTCCTCCCTATAGAATTACTAAGACTTGCTAATATCTCATTAACGTGAGATACATCATCAACTATATCGTCTAACTCAATAGATTTTATCTTACCACGACGTATATGCTTAGATAGAATCTTAAGTAATTCTAGCTCATTATTAAGTGCTATAAGGACGTTATACTCAAGTAATGTGTATAGGTCGTTACCTACATTACCATCTTTCAACTCTATACTAGAAACCTTAGATGTTACACTACTATATACCCTCCTAGTACGTCTTAAATCCTCGACTAAGTCCTTAATCAGATCCTCATTATGACTACCACTACTAACCTTACTTAACTCAACCCTTAACCTATTAACTAATCTCTCATGTCTTAACGTAATTTCCTGAACCTCATTAAGTACTTCAAAATATGCCATCTACGCCCCTCTCACTGTCACTATACTATTATCAGCTATTCCCTTAGACTTCATAGCGTCTGGATTAGCCCATACCTCATTAGGAGGTACTTTATCACTTATTACAGCCTTCAACTCTATACGTTTTTTCCCGGCCACAGCAATACATGCGATATCCTTAATCCCTAACTCCTCAGCTAGAGCTTTAGATAGGTATAGTTCATCAGCATTCACAGAACTATTATATTTCAATCTAACTCTCCTCTCCTTAACCTTAACCTGTTTAGACATCAATGACTGCGGTGGTGGGATTATAGATACTAATGACTTAATATCCCTCTTACCACTACCTTCCTTAACATCTTTACTAGATTCCGACAGTAGATCCACCACTTCTAAAATATCCTTAGAAATATTTAAGAATTAAACCTAGCGTAAAGTTGATAAGTAATCCTGAAATTTAGGGTGTTTCAATCAAGTGTATTTATTAACGAGAAGCTTAAGTTATTTCGTATAACCCTGTTAAGAATTCCTGAATCTTCTTTAATACCTCATCCCTCCTCACCCTAACCTGCTTCCTAGAATCCCTATCACGGAGTGTTACTGTAGAATCTACTAGTGTTTGATGATCTACGGTTACTACAACCGGTATACCTATTTCATCAGCTCTAGCATAACGTCGTCCAATAGTTCCTGAATCATCATATACTACGTAGAACCCCCCATTAACTAACTCCTCATATATTTCCTTAGCCTTAGCTTCTAACTCAGTATCATTGACTAGAGGGTATACAGCAACTTGAATAGGTGCTAAACTCCTCGGTAGTTTTAAAACTACCCTTCCATCCTCCTCACTATATGCATGATCTAAAACTACTAGTAATAACCTCTCAGCACCGAATGATGGTTCTACAACATGCGGTATTATATGTTTACCGCTTACTTTCTCAGTAACTTCCTGAATACTTACAGCTGATTTCGGTATTGAATACCCACCTAAAACTATATATTCTTCAGAGCTACTTGAGATCTTAGACTTTAAGTCATTAACATCCATCGATGATATCAAGTTTAACACGTCCGTTGCCTTATCTTTAAAGAGCTTACCTATTAACGCTTTATTAACTACAACTTTATACGACTTAATAACCCTAGGTTCTTCAAACCTCTTAAAAACTCTGAGGTCCTGACCACTATACTTCATATGCCTTGATAAGTCATAGTCTGTTCTGTAAGCATGACCTGAAACTTCCAACCACCCCCACCTACTAATCCTAACTAATTGGTCAAACGTCTGTGCAGAATAATGAGCTCTCTCATGAGGTAACTTCTCCTCAAACATCATATCATGTTCAGGGACACCAAGATCTATTAAGAAGTCCCTAGCTATACACATCCAATAAGCTGTCCAAGGCATTTTAATAATTTTCTCTCTTAGAGCTTCGTAAACATCTACCTCTACAGGTTCTTGAGACCCCTTAAGCCTATCCTCTGCACGTAGTATCCTTAACTTACCTTTACACCTGTCTAGTAAGGGGCATTCAAGGTTTTCAGGGTCGAAGAAGAATTCAACCTCCATTATAGTGAATTCCCTAAGCCTTACAATACCTTGCCTAGGTGAGATCTCATTACGTGCTACCCTACCAATCTGAGCTATACCTATAGGTAACCTCTCCCTGAAAGCTTCATAAACACGTTTAAACGCTGTGAAGATGCCTTGAGCTGCTTCAGGTCTTAAGAAACCGATGTCTTGAGAGTAAGGACCTATAGTTGTCGTGAATAGTAGGTTGAATAGTTTAACATCGCTTAACTCACCACCACATAATGGGCATTTAACCCCCTTATCACGTATTAATCTACTTAACTCATCAATTCCCATACCCTCAACCTTAACATTAAGACTCTCCTCAACTAACTGATCTGCTCTAAACTTCCTACCACACCTTAAACACTCAACTATAGGGTCTGTGAAATGCTCTACATGACCACTAGCTTCAAGGACTTTATAAGGCATTATTATAGGGGTCTCAATCTCTACTACGAATCCTTGATTTCTCTTCACAAACCATTCACGCCACTTCTCAACTATTCTGTTCTTAAGAAGTGTGCCTAGAGGACCTAAATCGTAGAAACCAGCTACCCCACCGTATATTTCGTAGGAAGGCCAGAAGAATCCCCTCCTCTTAGCTAGCTCAACAATCTTTTCATACTTATCAAAACCACTCATTCTCAAACCCCTAATAGATACCTAACTACTTAAGTATATATGAAGTTATATAATTAAGACTGATCAATCCAAAACGCTTAAGATATCGTTTACACTTAATCATACACATTACCACTGTAAATCATTAACCCACCATGAGCGTTAAGTCTGACCATAATTAAAACATATTTAAAATCAGTATAGCATATTCTTCTGTGATTGGAGGGTATTATATGAAGGAGTTATATATAGTTAGAAGCCCTTACACATTCAACGGCATGGATGTAAGAGTTGAGAAGCCTTTATTCACCGTTGTTGGTATCCCACTAGACTCTACATCAAGTTTTAGGTCTGGCTGTAGATTCGCACCGTTATACGTTAGACTAGCTTCACAAACTATAGAGTTATTCTCTTTAAGGTCTTTAATAAATATTGAGGAAATCCCTATAGCTGATGCTGGTGATGTAGTAATACCTCACGGTGATGTTACTAGGTCGTTAAGTATTATTGAGGGTGTGGTTTCAGAGTTGATCAGTGATGGTTTACGTTTAGTATTCATAGGTGGTGAACACACCATTTCTTTAGGAGTTGTTAAGGGTTTGATGAAGGCGTTAACTACTAGTAATGTCTGTTACCTATGTTTCGACTCACATAGTGACTTCAGGTATGAGTACTTAGGTAGTAAGTATAGCCACGCATGTGTTACTAGGAGGATTTATGAAATCTTAGGTAATCGTAGAATTACTCTAGTAGGTATTAGAGCTGTTTCACATGAGGAGTATAGAGACTTAAAGAACTCCAACATAAGATACTTCACATCTAATCAGGTTAAAACGTTAGGAGTAAGGGAAATAAGCAGAAATATAAGTAAGGCGTTAGAGGATTGTTCTAAGATTCACTTAAGCATTGATTTAGATGTTTTAGACCCAGCATACGCCCCAGGCGTTACAACCCCTGAACCTGAAGGAATAACACCTACTGAATTACTAGATATACTACAATTAATTATCGATGATAGATTCATATCTTTAGATGTAGTTGAATTAACACCTAGTTACGACCAATCAATGATAACATCAATAGTTGCTGCTAAGATAATAAATGAAGTCCTAGGGATGATATACAGTAAGATTTCTATGAAGTAGTGTTGATTTGTAGAAGGAATACCGCTACATCACTTTACACGGTTATAACTAGAGGTTAATACAATAAAATTTAAGAGTTCTTCCTGAATTAAGTAGGGGGTACTATGAGTGAAGAAATACTTTATAAATGCTGGATGTGTGGGAGGACGTTCTCAAATAAGGATATAGAACTCATAGAAAGGATTAGTTGTCCATACTGCTCATCTAGGATAATAGTTAAAATTAGGAAGGATGTTTGGAGACGTGTAAAAGCTATTTAATATTAATCATCTACACTATCTCAGCATCTTCATGAATACCTCTAGTTCCTAAAATGTTTTAATCATTTAATAATTACTGAGTTAATTAGTTAGTAGGGAGTGTTGAGATTAAGGTTTGAAGTACTATGGTGGCTAATTATGTTGTGAGTACTAGGAAGTGGCTTGATGATGATGAGTTTAGAGAAGTTATTAGTATTGCTGATTACCTTGGGAGAGAGAATGGAGTCTCAAAATTCAGTCTCAACTTAAGTAAGATTTTAAGGAATGGTTTTGATGTTGATGATGTTGTAGAGATACTTGAGAAATACGATTTTACCTATAGTGAAGACCTAATTAAAATACTCTCTAAAGAACTTTCCAGAGAGGTTGAGGTCGTGATGGAATTTGATGTTAATAGTAAGAACATAATATTAATACCTAATACCTACTTAGGAGAAATCTATGAGAAGATAAAGAATTATGTTACCTATGATAGGCAGAAGAAGAATTTTAAAGTGCTTCCTTACTACTTCTTCACCGTAGTAAAGATTTTAACTGACTTAGGCGTTAAGGTAATTAACAATACAGGGTTTAAGGAGTTACAACCATTACCTTTTAAGTTAGAGTTTAAAGGAAGTTTAAGAGATTATCAGGTTGAAGCTCTTGATAAATGGATTTCTAATAATTATCAAGGTATTATAGCACTGCCGACAGGTTCTGGGAAGACTGTTATAGGTATAGCAGCTATTTGTAGATTGAGTGAGAGGTGTTTAATAGTTACTTACACTAAGGATCAGTTAACTCAGTGGGTAGACTCAATACTGAGGTTTACTAATGCGTCGAGGTCTGCTATAGGTATGTACTATAGTGAGGAGAAGAATATCGCCCCAATAACTCTAACTACCTATCAGACAGCCTATAAATACATAACTAATTTAATGCCTTACTTCTCCCTACTCATAATAGATGAAGTACATCATCTACCTGCTGAGAAGTTTAAACATATAGCTCTATACTCAATAGCACAACATAGGATGGGTCTTTCAGCAACTCCGTATAGGGAGGACGGTAAACACACTATTCTCTTCCCCTTAATGGGTGGTGTTGTATATTATAAGACCCCTACAGAGCTTGCTGAGATGGGGTACTTAGCACCTTATGAAGTTATTACAATCTACGTTAGGTTAACCCCTGATGAGAGGAAGAAGTATCTAGAGCTGATTAAGAAGTATAGGGAGTTAGTAGGTAGTAGTACTTTTGAAGATGTTTTAAAAGCTGCTAAGAACGGTAATCCTAAAGCTTTAGAAGCGTTGAAGATCCATACATCAATTAAATTACTAGTTCAGAAGTCTAGGAGTAAAGTAGAGAAAGTGAAGGAAATTATAGAATCTGAAGTTAGTAAGGGGAATAAGATCATCGTATTCGCACATTATGTAGACCTTGCTGAAGAGATAGCGAAGTCTGTCGGTGCGTTACTCCTTACAGGTGATATGGATAAGAGTAGGAGGGAGTACATATTAAGTAAGTTTAAACAGATGAAATATGGAGTATTAGTAGTTACTACTGTTGGTGATGAAGGCCTAGACATACCTGACGCGTCAGTCGGTATCTTAGTCGCTGGTACAGGCTCTAGAAGACAGTTCATACAGAGACTTGGTAGGTTGTTAAGGCCTAAGGAAGGGAAGAAGGCAGTACTATATGAGATTGTGGTGAGGGGTACTAGTGAGGAACTACAGTCAAAAAGACGTAAATCCTTAGAGTTAGATTTAGATATTGAAGATCAGAATATATAAAGTAGTGAACGGAGTAGGAGTCCCTTAGAAAATATTAAGTCTGTAGTGAATATCAAGGACTTGTTAGGTAATTCTAAAGCTAATACCTTAGAATTCAAGTAGATTAAAGGCCTACCATAAACTAATAACTTATTCAGAATATAGTGATTACTTATGAAACCCTGAAACTCCTCAGATTCAATACCGTAAGTTAGTATATGGTCTTTAAAGTAAGTTTTCAAGAACCCTCTAACTAATACCTTATCAACACCTTTTAAAGACCTTAAGTCTGCGATCATCCTTAACTTAAGCAATGAATTACTAAATACTGTAGGTTCTAAACACTCACTACACGATACTAGTACAGCTCCACCACACTCTAAAACCTCATCTAAGGTATTGACCACCTTAACACTTAATCCTAAATCACTTAAAACATCTAGTATAGGTTTATCAGCTAATACCACTAAGTTACTGGGGAACTTCTTACATTCCACCCAAGCATGATCTGCTAACTTATAAACACTTATATCTAAGCTTAAACTCAATAACCTACTCATTACCTCATAACCATCGTCATAACGTATAAAGAAAGTTAATGGAGGTATAGTTAGGTACCTCCTAACATCATTCATAAGAACAACAACTACAGAAGTCCTTAAATTCACCAGTATATCCGTAACCTCACTTAAAGTACTTAAGTACTTAAACACCTTGAACAATGTTTCCAACCTATAATCATTTAAAACAACTACTACATAATCACTACTAACTAAAGTCCTTAAACCACCTTCCACTTAATCCCACCCGTCAATCAATATCATCCTTTCTCAATACCTTAACCAGAAATCCCTACTTATATTTCTGACTAAATTCTAAAGGACACTCATCCCCCAGTAACAACCCTTCTTAATAATCACCACCTTACTCAATAGCAAACATCTGAATACATGTTCTACATAGTAATTTAAAATTAAACATAACCAACGTAATTACTATAGATATTTTAAACTCCTCTGTAAATTCATGTTAGTAATGATGAGACTCGTAAGGGTTGATCGGTGATCGTGACCAGGCTTCTGATGAGAACAATCATTAACTACTGATTTCATGATCGTAGAGACTTGTAGTATCTGATAAACTCATATATACTCATCTAATGTTTTAACGCTACTGTAAATCTTCTTAATAGTTTTCCAACTCTTCCTAACTATAGGTGGTACTTCACTACGCGTTAACACTATATCTCTAATCCACTTTATTGTTTTAGGGTCTGAAGGATATCCACTCCCGAAGTCGCCGTATAACGTTTTCAGATATTCTATATGTCTATCCCTTAATACCTTAGCTACTATGCTGGCTGCGGATACTGGTATGTATTTCTCATCAGCATTATACTCAACAATTAAATTAGTACCATGGTATACAATACCGCTTAACGAATTAACTATCTTCTTCATATTTGATGTAGAGTCTATGTATATTGTAGTTGGTTTAAAACCTAATTTATATACAGTCTTAATCGACATCTTAATAGCATCTAGGAATAAGTCATTAAGATTTACAGAATCTATAACATCTGGCTGATACCTCCTAACATATATGAATGATGCGTTACTTAGAATTACTTTAAAGAGTTTAGATCTAGAATTCTGTGATAACTTCTTACTATCTTTAACACCGGCATTAGCTAATAATTCAACTACGTCATCATATAACGCAACTGCTGCTACAAACATATCACCTACTAAGCATCCCCTCCCAGCCTCATCGATACCTAAGTGCAGCAACACCTATCCCTAACGAGTAATGTTATAGTTACAATATTTAAAATGACATAAGTTTAATTAATACCTGAAGAGGAATGGTAACTAACTTACCTACCGAAGCTAAGGTTAGATTAGCTAAGTATTCAGAGGCTAAGACCCCTGAGGAGAAATTAAGAGCTCTTCAAGAATTCCTATCTGTAGTTCCTAAGCATAAGGGTACTGAAAACTTAGTTTACTGGGCTAAGAGACGGATGGCTGAGCTTAGAGAAGAGATTGAGGAGAGGAAGTCTAAAAAGGTTGGAGGTGGGGGGCCATCATTCTTCATAGAAAAGGAAGGAGCAGCTCAAATAGTTATTCTAGGAATGACGTTAAGCGGTAAGAGCTCTATATTAAGTAGACTAACTAATGCTAAACCATATATAAGTGATACTCCGTACAATACTAAATTCCCAGTACCCGGTATGTTAACTTATGAAGACATACAATTCCAACTTGTTGAAGCACCAGCAGTAGTTAAGGGATTATCAGATGGGGCTATATGGTGGGGTTCACGTGTATTAGGCCTAGCTAGGAACTCCGACGCATTAATACTTGTAGTAGACTTAAGTAACAACCCTTCAGAACAGCTAGAAACCATTATTAACGAGTTAAACAATGCCGGCATATATACTACACAGCCTAAGGGCTACGTAGTTATAGAGAAATCTAAAGCTTACCAAGGAGTTAAGGTGGTAAATCTAGGTAAGCTAATTAACTGTACAGTAGATGATATTAAGAAGTTGTTAGAGTCTTATAGAATATATAACGCGTTAGTTAAACTTTACGGAGAGGTAACACTAGATGATGTTGAGAGAAGTATTTTTGAGAACATAACATATAAACCAGCTATAGTCCTAGCTAATAAGTACGACTTAGTTTATAATAAGGATGTTGATGAGATAGTTAAAGAGTTACGTCCTGTGTGTAGGGACCTACCGATCTTCATAGTATCTGCTAAGACTGGGTTCGGAATACGTGAGCTACCGAAGAATATGTTTAAAATCCTTAACATAATTAGAGTCTATACTAAGGAACCTAATAGTAAGTCACCATCACCAAAACCTTTAATACTTAAGAGTAACTCTACAGTTGCTGACGCATTAAAACACCTACGTGAGGAACTCCTCCAATACTTTAAGTATGCTAGGATTTGGGGCCCATCAGCTAAGTACCCAGGTGAGAGGGTTGGACTTGAACATGTATTAATGGATGGTGATATCATAGAAATCCATACAAGGATAAAAGCTGTATAACTCAAAGATCAGTAGATGATTAGATAGCTTAGGACTTATTGGTAATATAATTCTAAACGTATTGAATACCTACATAGATATTATCCCTAAACTATCCAGGTAATTAATTTAAGAAGATAATCTAATAACTACTGGCGGAGTACTCTAGATACTTACTTATTAACTCCTTCAGTAAGTCAATGTTTACTAGCTTAAGGGCTGAGATAGGTATGACTTTCCACTCCCACCTATAGTTATTACTTAAGAACTCCTTAACAATCTCTAACTTACTCATTAATTCATCATTACCTACAGCATCAATCTTATTTAGAGCTACTATTAACGGCTTACCTAAGTAGCCTATCTTAGTCATAACATCTAAAGAAGTCTTTAACTTATCAATTATTACATTAGGGGGTTCTGTAGAGTCTAAGAGCATTACACTTAGGTTAGACTCAACTATCTCTTCAAGTGTTGCGTAGAAAGCCTCTATAACATCTGCAGGTACTTTCCTTATAAACCCTACAGTATCTACAAACATTACTTTCCTACCGTTAATTAAAGCACCCTTAACCTTAGGAGAGATTGTTGTGAACATCCCCTGACCTACAGGTTTAGACTCATTAGTTAATACGTTAAATAACGTTGTCTTACCAGCATTAGTATACCCGGATATAGCTACCTGTGGATACCCACGACTCGATCTTTTAATCCTCTCTAAACGTCTCCTCTCTCTAAGCTTAATTAACTCCTTCTTAATCTTAGCATACCTCCTCCTCATATTGTAGTAGTAAGCATCGGTAGCGTACCCTCCAGAGCTTAGGAAACCTGGTAACTCACCGAGTTTAGCTCTACGTATCCATTCCTTAATTAACGGTAGTTCATGTCTTAAACGTATCATCTCTATCTGTAGCTTAGCTTCTTTAGAACCTGCATGTAGTGCGAATATCTCAAGTATCAAACTTATCTTATCAGCTATATCAACCTTTAACTCCTTCATTAAGTTTATTATATGTCTAGGTTTTAACTCGTAGTATATGTAAACCTTACCTACGTTATACTTAGTAATGAGGTCCTTTAACTCCATTAACTTACTCTTACTTAGGTAGAAGCTACTAGTAACACCTCTACTCTTAAGACTTAAAAATCTTAGTGGATTCAAACCTAACGTCTTGATTAGGGCTCTTACCTCCTCAACATCTTCCTCAGATGCTACTACTAATACGTTATCAATCATATGCTTACGTACCCATCACTTCTTACTCTTTACGTTTACAACATCACCTAATGTAAGCTCTTTAACTACTTTATCAGTAGTTCCTCCACTAGGGAACACATCAACTACAGGTTCAAGTAATTTTATATTAAGTACCTTCTCAAGTCTTCTAGCTAGGTCTATTGTCGGGACTAACCTACCACTCTCTAAACGTTTTATAACATTCTCACTCTCTTTAACAGCTTCAGCTAATACCTTCTGACTCCAACCGAGTGCTTCACGAGCTCTCCTAATCCTATCTGCGTAATCCTCAACAACTTCGTACTCCTCCTTAACAACCTCTTTAGGCTTACTACTCCTCCTCTCAATAGTAGTTAAGCCCTGCTTACCCCCTACAGGTGTTTTAGGTGCTTCTGAAACTAACCTACTACTTACTCGGGCATGACATGAAGGACATAAAGTAAGTTTAGCACCCTCAACATATACTATCTTAGCTAACCTCCTCTCAATAGCTTTACCACACATCTCACAGTATGTAACTTGACTCATCATTATCACCGTATACTCCAATAATTACACTAACCTAAGACTTATATCCTCATAGCTAACACTGAAAATCAATCTTACTTATAATTAACGATTCACAATTATGTATAGGTACTGGTCTTGAAGATATACGTTCTTAGATTAGGTCATAGACCAGCTAGGGATAAGAGGATAACTACCCACGTAGCACTTACAGCTAGAGCCTTCGGTGCGTCAGGCTTCGTATTAGCTAGTGTTAATGATGAAGTCGTGGTTAAGTCTATTAAGAAGGTCTGTGATGTCTGGGGTGGTTCTAGTTTTGAAGTATTGACTGGTGTAGATCCTGTACGATATATTAACGAGTGGAGGAGGTCTGGTGGGGCTGTTATTCATCTAACCATGTATGGTATTCATATAGATGAAGTTATTAACACGTTAAGAACTTTAGGTAAGGACTTACTAGTAGTTGTTGGTGCTGAGAAGGTACCTAAGGTGATATTTGAGTTAGCTGATTATAATGTAGCTATAGGGCATCAACCACATTCTGAGGTGGCAGCTCTTGCAGTTTTCCTAGATAGGTTATTTAATGGTAAGGAATTACACCTTATTTATCCCGATGCTAAATTATGTATAGTACCTAGTGGAAGAGGTAAGAAGGTGGTACGCTGTGAGTGATAAATTAAATGATCTATTAAGTTTTATTGAGATGTATTGCGGAGGTGTATGTAGGGAGGTACTTAATATGTTGATGAAGACTTCTAAGGAATTTCTAGATGAGGAGATAGCTTCGGAACTAGGTGTAAATGTTAATGAGGTGAGGAGGGCGTTATACGACTTACAGACATTAGGTATTGTATCATATAGGAGGGAGAGGGATGAGAAGGATGGGAAATTCATATATTACTGGTACGCGAACACAGAACACTTAAATCAATTACTCCTACAGAGGAAGAAACTTGTTTTAAAGAAGCTTGAGGAGAGGTTGAGATTAGAGGAGGAGAACTCATTCTATAGATGCCCAAATGACGGTATGAGACTTACATTTGATGAAGCTCTAGAGAATGATTTTAGATGTCCGAAATGTAATTCATTACTGGAGTTCTACGATAATAGTTGGGTTAAGGAGAAACTTAAGATTTTGATATCCTCCCTACGTGAGGAAGTAGTTAATGAAGAGAAGACCATTACTAGTTGATTTATTCTGTGGTGCTGGGGGTTTTAGTAGGGGTTTCTACGACTTAGGTTTTAAGGTGGTACTTGGAGTTGATAGTGATAGAGCTGCAGCTAGGACCTACAAAACTAATATACCTACAGCTACGGTGTTATGTGAAGATATCAGAGATTTAAGATGTGACGACATAAAGTACTTAGTAGGTACTGATGTGGATGTAGTTATTGGAAGTCCTCCATGCGAACCATTTACAGCAGCTAATAAGAGACGTATGCCGGAACCTATAGATAGGCTGTATAGAGATCCTGTAGGTTCTTTAGTGCTTAACTTTATAGAGATTGTCGGATGTTTAACACCTAAAATCTATGTCATGGAGAACGTACCTGGTATACTTGATGGTGAGTTAAAGGAGTTATTAGCTAATGAGTTTAAATCTGTAGGGTATAAAGCTTATTTCAATATATTAAGAGCTGAAGACTACGGTAACCCGTCCAGGAGAGTTAGGGTATTCGTATCTAATATCCCTTTAAACCCTCAGAAAGTAAGGAATTTAACGACAGTAATTGACGTTATTAAAGACTTACCAGAACCTTCTGAAGATCCGGTAATACCTAACCATGAACCACCACCTAAGCTTAGTCTTAAGAAGTTGAAGAGAGCTTCTAAACTAGTGTGGGGTTCAAGCCTTATAAAATATGAAGGTGCTAATAAGTTAATCCCTAACCTCATAAAGTTAAACCCCTATAAACTAGCACCGACGGTTCTAGGATCTTCGAGATTTCTCCACCCATTCGAGAACAGATTGATCACTGTACGTGAACAAGCCAGACTTATGAGTTTCCCCGACGACCACATATTCCTAGGTAGTAAGGATGAACAGTATAATCAGGTTGGTGAGGCGGTCCCCTACGTCATGTCGAAAGCTATAGCATATGAAGTACTTAAGTTCTTAATTTAAATCTTCAAGTAAAATAATTTAAACTCCTAAAGTATTTACCATAGGTATTGAATATATGGTTAGAGGATTAACTATAGTTGTAAATAATGTAGTAAGTCATCAGAGACTAGTTGATGTGGCTAAGGTAGTTTACGGATTTGACTTACCTGAGGTTATTAAAGCATTCGTAATTACTAGACCTAGTGGTAGTGCTGCTCAGATAGGGGTCCCTGAAGTTAGTAAGTTAGCGTATAAGTTGGGTAAGCCCTTAATAATCTTACCAACAATTAACGACGCTATAGAGCTCTTCACACCAGCTAAAGTATTCATAGTTTATAGGACTGAAGATTCACAACCTCTAGAAGATGTTGAGGTTAGTGATAACTCAATGTTTGTATTCTCATGTAGTGATGTAGGATTTACTAAAAATGAACTCTCCTTAGGAACACATGTATACCCTACTAAGTTCCGTCCTGGGATAGGCCCAGCTGCTGAGGTAGCATTAACCTTATACATAGTAACTCTTAAAACACGTTAATACTGTTTACTATTACGTATGTGAGGTATGTTTTGATGAATAACATTGCCTTAGTAAGTGGTAAATACTTTTGAAGAACCTATAAAGTTCCTTACCTTCTGCTTTAGTTATTAACGCCTTATTTAATATATGCTTGAAAAGTACTTCAACATCGACATCAACCATATCAGCTAATGTAGCTATCTCTTTAACATATCTAATTATATAGTTTAAACCCTCCTTACTATATAACTCACCTAATACCGACCTCTCCTTATGTGTATGTGAAGAAAGCTCGTAAAGAACTATTGCTACAGCATGTGATAGGTTTAAAACGTTATAATCACTACGGATGTCTATAGTCATTACTAAATCACACCTCCTTAACTCATCCCTAGTTAAACCTACACTCTCCCGACCGAATACTAGAGCTACTGAAGTGTTTGTTGGTAAGATATTCACTAAGTGTTTAAGACTTACTGACTGTCTGAGAATATCTGAGTCAGTATCGTAGAGAGCTGTAGTACATACTGAAACTTCAGAATCACTTACGCATTCCTCCAAACTACTAACGACCTTAACTAGGTTGATTAGTTCCGAACCTCTAGCTGCGAAATTCACTACTTCCTCATCAGAGATACTGAATTTAGGGTTAACAACACATATATCATCTATATTAAAATTCCTAGCTAACCTTAAGATAAAACCCATATTTATCTTTCCTTCAGGTTCTACTAAAACTATCTTCATCTTCATCTCATTAACTCCTAATTAATTACGATTAAGATTAAGTAATATTAAACCTCTCATAAAGTTTTTTGAGGTAGTTAATGAATACTACGTTAGTAGCATGTGGTGGAGGTTCTAGGAATATGTAGTATCTGTCACGGTTTTGAAGTTCTGTTAATATCCTATCAATTATAAGTTTTGCTGGGTCGATAATCTTCGTACGTTGCTGTATATCATCGAAAGAATTGAAAGGCCTCTTCTTCCTCTCTTCAAGTATTAACCACATAGACTTCTTACCAATACCTGGCAGTAACTCTAACGAATGTAGTTTCAACGTTATCGGTTCTGCAATATTGAAGAACTCTACGAAGACTTTCTCCTTATCCATAACTATCTTCCTAATAGCTTCCGGAAGGTAACTCTTAGCGACTGAGGTTAGGTCATCATATGTTACTATACCTCCCCATACGTAATCAACCTTATCTCT
Source organism: Desulfurococcaceae archaeon (assembly GCA_020832985.1). Lineage (GTDB taxonomy): Archaea > Thermoproteota > Thermoprotei_A > Sulfolobales > NBVN01 > CAZZLT01. The sequence goes on from JAJHRE010000001.1 coordinate 43,016, forward strand.
TAATTCCCTTAAGGAAAAACTAACTAATACCCTCTCACCCTGCTGTAGGTAAACACCTGGTTTTGGATGGAATTCCATCAATGTGAAGTACTTATCACCTATAGCTTGAGCTATAGGTTTAACCCTATGTGTTGGGTGATGAGTATCTACTGGATTACCTCTAGGTAGGAAATCAAGGACTATAGCGTAATCCTCCTTGAAAAGCCTCCTTTCACTATCTCTCAACTTATGTGAACTCAAAATATCACTTCAGTAACTCTAATCCTACTCAGTACAACACTTACTAAGGATGTTAACTATCTCATTTAGAGAATTCTCATCAAACGTCTTACCTTCGAAATTAAGGTATATCCTTACCTCATCAATGCTACTCGGACAATTATTAACTAACATAACAGCTGTTATCTCCTTAAGACCTAACCTACTGGTTAACTCATTAATAACCTCATCACTGTCTGAACACTTAGAAAGCTTAGACACGTACTCATAGACTCTCGAAACCATATGACTAACCTTCTCACCGGAGTCTATCAACTTCTTAAGTAATCTAGCTACTTCTGAGTATGTTAGATGCTTATATGAAAGCAACTCCATAACTTAACCCCCTACTACGATTGCTTCCACGGTCTTAAGTGTTCAGGTAATACGTACAATACCTTCCTCTTATTACCTAAAAACACTTCTACCTCATACGCCCTACCACGTCTGCCGATGACCGTAGCCACTTTACCGAAATACCTCCTATGAGGCATACCCCCATGTATAGCTGGATTAGGAACTATACAGACTTTATCACCTACATTATACTCTATCATGAGTAGACTTAGAGATGGTACAGCCCCCCTCTCCCTCACATCCTTACTTAGTACTGACCTCGTCCCACGCCTGAGACCTTGAGATGCTTTAACCATCTACCAACACCAACCCCTAAACACACCTTAAAACTAGTTTTATAATCTAATAAATTTTAACTTAATTACTAATTACATCGATAACGTCTAATTCTAGTACCTTCAAACCACAACCTAAGAACTCTGAAAAACTAGGTGTTGTCCTGCCACCGTCTCCATGAACTAACTCCTTAACGTATAAGCCGCCGTCACACTTAACTAAAAACTCGATGAGGTATTCATTAACTAACCTAGACTTAACATTATATACCCTCCTAAAACGTACTATATCTTTCCTCCTCCTTAATACCCTCGTAGGGGTTCTCTGACTAATCACTCTATTAGTGAATTCTCTCTCTAAGGACCTCAAAAGATCTGTAGTTAATGGCTTCTCTGAAAGTACTAATAACCTATAGACCTTCAACATATTCTTTAACTTGATCTCACGCACATACCCAGACTCTACAAACCTATCGAAGAGTATTAATATCAACTCAGAATTACTTAAAGCCTTAAGGACCTCATCAACACTTACGGTTTTATTCTTAGCATTCCTTAACTCTACCACTAACTGCCTACCACTACCTAACATCCTAGCATCAACGTCTTCACGTCCTGCAGCATGTAGTCTAATATCCTCAGCATTAAAGAGACTTTTAAGAGGTTCGACTACATCCTCTATAGCTAACGGGTATTTCCTAACACCATCACTGGTAAACCACTTAACCTGTGAGATATTCCTCCCAAGTTTTAAATACCTACATAATATGTAGGTTGGTGTGATTACGGTCTTAACATCTAACTTATCTAAGTCTACCATAACTACTATGTCCGGGTGTTTGAATTCTGGCTCAAGACCTACTAATGTCTTAACCTTCTTACCTAACTCCCGCTTAATTTCCCTCCTAATACTTTCCCAGGAATCCAACTTAAACTCTGATATAATCTCTAATTCCCTCTTCTCCATCTCTGAATTCTTAAGAACGCTTATAACGAATGTCTTAAGCTTAAACCTACTTAACTCATCAACTACCTTACCGATTAATTCTACTATGATATCTTCAAGTCTATCCGAGCATATGTAGCACTTACGCGGCTGTATACTCCCTAAATACTTATTAATTAGTTGAGGCATTATATTGATGTTAGGGCCTATATCATTAAGTAGGTTTAAATTCTTGACGTTGTTGGAGATTAACCTATGTAGTTCCATTAATAATAACACCTTTATAGCTCTCCCCCTAACTACGTTACTCATACCTAGACCGTATCTAGCAAATAACCTACCTAAGCATCTATCACATAGTGGGTACTTACGTAGGATCTCAAAAGACTTACTAACTATGTAACCCTCTAACTCGTTCATGTCCCTAATCCTTTAACACCTAACTTACTTAGGAGTCCTCTCTTCCTTCTTAACTCCTTAATCAACCTATTCAATTGTTCGTAATACTTCAGTAATTCCTCAACATCGTTAATAGTTGTTCCTGACCCTACAGCTATCCTCCTCATCCTACGTCTGTCGATAATTGATGGGTTATCCAGTTCTTCGTAAGTCATAGAGTCCAACACACTAATCCACTTCTTAATCTTATCCTCAGATAGCTTCAGCTGTTCTTCAGTAAGTGAGGGAATTAGTGAGAATCCCGGGATCATCTCTAAGACCTTCTTAAGCGGGCCTAACTTCCTTAGTGACTGTAACTGTAGATATACATCTCTTAAAGTTATCCTACCACTAGTTATCATCTTCTCAACACGTTTCTCAATTTCCTTACTCTCCTCCAGAACTTCAAACTTCTTCAGTAGTGATTCTAGGTCTCCTAACCCTAACAACCTACTAACGAATTTTTTAGGGTTGAAGACCTCAATATCCTCTAACTTCTCACCATCACATACAAACTTGATCTTAGCACCAGTAGCTACTACAGCAGATAACGCACCCCCACCCTTAGCAGTTCCATCAATCTTAGTAATTATTATAGACCCTATCGGTGTGTACTCATGGAACTTTCTAGCTAGTTCATAAGCCTTCTGTCCTATGTAGGCGTCAATAACTAGTAGGACTTCATCAGGTTTTATAGCATTAGCTAATTCCTTCATCTCCTCAAGCAATCTCTCCTCACTACCGTAGCCATGTCTACCGGCAGTATCTATAATTACTATATTACATCTATACTCATTAATTAACTTATTAATACCCTCTACCGCTATTGTTACTGGGTCACTATCACCTTTACTGCCGTAGAATGGAACACCTATGGTTGAGGCTATCTGCTGGAGTTGTTCGTAAGCTGCAGGTCTGTATGTGTCGGTAGTTATCAATCCTGGTTTATAGCCTAGTCTCTTATAGTATAACGCTAATTTACCTGCAGTGGTAGTCTTACCAGATCCTTGAATACCTACTAACATGAGTATGTATGGGAGTTTCTTAGGTATTACTTGAGCTTCCCCCTCACCACCGAAGAGGTTTACGAATTTATCATAAACTATCTTTATGAACCATTCACGTCTTAACACACCTGGTGGTGGTTCTGATTTCAGAGCTTCTTCACGAATACTTTTAGTAAACTCAAAAACCAACTTAACGTTTAAATCAGCCTTAATTAACGTTTTCTGGAGTTCCTTGATGAACTCATCAACGCTTTTCTCGTAGGACTCACTGCTTTTTAGGAATGAAGTTACTAAATTCTTAATACTTTCTAAACCCTTCATCAAGTTCACTTAATCCTTACTATCTTCCTCCTACCCATAATAACCCAGTACTCTACCTCAACACCAGGGGCTAACTTACTACTTAATTCCCCAGACGGTAATTCAGCCTCGAAAGTCTCGAAACTCTCTAAATCCATTAGCTGTACTGTATTACCTGATATAGCTAGTACTTGAGCTGATCTCTTATCAATTATCGGTACTTCAACCTTCTGATCTACTGGAGCTATTAGAGTCTTCTTAGACCCTGAGAATAACCCTATAGCTACTACATGTGCTTTAGCACTTCCATGCTTACCTGTCTTAGCCTTACTAACCTCTACTATACGGCATGGCTCACCATCAATAACTACGAAACTACCTTCACGTAACTCACCTAACTCAGCATATGTAGTACTCAATTAAACCACCTCCTTACTATTCCTTAAGAGGGTTTAAATAATATCTTCTATATTAACTTAATCATCATTTATGATGAAGGTTTATGAGGTATGTTGAGGTTTAGTATTTGAAGTGATGTTGGATATGGTTATTAAAGTACTTGTTGAGTATATGCTTAAGTTCAGAGATATTTCCGGGAGGAGTGCTGAGGTAGTTGTACTGGATGAGGGTTCTACAGTCAATGACTTAATAACTTTATTAAGTAGTAGGTATGGTCCTGAGTTCACCCAACAATTCCTTAATCCTAGCGGTGATGAGGTAGGTGGTAATGTATTAATACTACTTAATGGTAAGTCATTAACTACTAAAGAGTTGAATACTGTGTTAAAGGATGGTGATACTATCACCTTAACATTCACTGTGTTTGGGGGTGATTAACTTATGTGTGGTATCATAGGTATAGTGTTAAGTAGTTCTAAAGCACTTTCTAAGAATTTAGGGAGGGTAATTAGAGAGTGTTTGAAGAACTTAGAGTATAGAGGGTACGACTCTGTAGGATTTGCTATAGTATCTAGTGAGGGGCTGATTATTAGGAAGAGTAAGGGTAAGATTGATGAGGTAGTATCTAAGCTTTCTTTCGATGAATTCGACGGTATTTACGGTGTTGGTCATACTAGGTGGGCTACTCATGGAAGACCGAGCGATGTTAATGCTCATCCTCAAACAGATTGTAGTGGTAAGGTAGCTGTAGTTCATAACGGTATTATAGAGAATTATATGGAGTTGAGGGATGCCTTAATTAGTAGAGGTCATGAGTTTAGAAGTGAGACTGATACTGAAGTTATAGCTCATTTAATTGAGGAGTATAAGAGGTTGGGTATGAGTTCTTATGATGCTTTTAAGAAGGCAGTAACCCACCTTAGAGGTTCTTACGCAGTAGCTGTTATAGATGTTGATGACCCTGGTAAGATATTCTTCGCACGTAATACCTCACCATTAGTTATAGGTATTAGTAGGGAGGCTAAGTTCCTATCTAGTGATATACCTGCGTTCTTAGACTACAGTAGAGATGTTATCGTGTTAAATGATGATGAGTTAGGCTACATATCTAAGGACGCTATAGTTATTGAGAAGTTAGTTGATAAGGATTTAAGATTAGAATTCGATAGAGTCCCACCTAAAACTGAATTCATCGATTACAGACTTAGGGTAAGACATATTGATTGGACTCCTGAGATGGCTAAGAAGGGTGGTTACCCACACTTCATGCTTAAGGAAATTCATGAACAACCTAGAGCTGTTGCTGATACCCTAATATCAATATCTAAAGAATTAGATAATATTGTTAAGCTCCTTTCTAAAGCTGATAGGGTCTTACTCATAGGCTCCGGTACTAGTTATCATGCAGCATTAGTAGGTAGTCTACTTCTTAACGAGTTAGCGTATGTTAAGAGCCACGCATTAATATCGTCTGAGGTTAGGTGGTTTATAAACAGTATTGATGATGATGACGTGGTCATAGCTATTAGTCAGTCTGGTGAAACTATAGATACTTTATTAGCTGTTCGTGATGTTAGGGGGAAGGGTGCTTTAACTATAGCTTTGACGAACGTCATTGATAGTACATTAGCTAGAGAGTCACACCTCTCCATATACACTAGGGCAGGTCCTGAAATAGGTGTTGCAGCTACTAAAACATACGTAGCTCAAGTAGCTACTTTAAGCTACTTAGCTATTAGCTTAGGTGGGTATATGGGTACGTTAGATAGTAATAAAGCTTCAGAATTAAAGTCTGAGTTAAGTTTAATACCTGAGGTTATGTCTACAACGATATCAACTTGCGAACCCAGAGCTAGAGTTATTTCAGGTGTTATCGGTACGAAGCATAGTATGTATTACTTAGGTAGGGGTTTAGGCCTGCCTACATCTATGGAGGGTGCTTTAAAACTTAAGGAGATAGCGTATATCCATGCTGAGGCATACCCAGCTGGTGAGAGTAAGCACGGCCCTATAGCGTTAGTTGATGAGGGGTTCCCAGTAGCTTTCACCGTATTAGGTGATGAAGCTGAGTTAATAGTTAGTAATGTTGAGGAGATGAAGGCTAGAGGTGCTTGGACTCTAGCTGTAGTACCTAAAGGTTTTGAGAAGAGTGTTAAGTTATTTGATTATATCTTCGAACTACGTCGTATTAGTTATGAGTTAGCACCGATAGTTTATATAATTCCTTACCAATTACTAGCCTACTACACAGCCGTCACGTTAGGTTACGACCCAGATAAACCTAGAAATCTAGCCAAGACTGTTACTGTAGTATAGGTGGTGGTCATGGACCGTGCTGTAGTATTAGTTGGTGGTAGTGGTACTGGTGTTAGAGATATTACCGGGGGTATGCCTAAAGCATTACTTAAGGTTGTCGGTAAGTCAGTTGTTGAGAGGGTTATTGATGGTTTACTTACGTGTGGTTTGAAGGACATCACATTAGTTTCTGACCAACCATCATTGTTTGAAGACATAACTGTTAAGTATGGTGATGTAGCTGATATCCAAGTTATTAAACAGGTCGGTAGCGGTGTTAGAGATGCTATACTATCTGCTAAGGACGTGTTGAGTAAACCAACGTTATTAATTTATGGTGATACTTTAGTACCTTATGAAGCATATAGGATGGTCGTCAATGCATACTTAACATATGGTAAGCCAGTCATTATGGTAGTTCCTGAGGAGGATGTTAGACTATATGGTGCTGTATCAATAGATGGTGAAGGTAGGGTTGTAGATTTCATTGAGAAACCTACTACTGAAATTGACGGTGCTTACGCTTATGGTGGTATTGCAGTATATGATAAGGAGTTAATTGAGGTTTTAGAGGAGTCGTCAACAGTTGATGAAGCTTTTAAGAGGTATATAGGTAGGAGAGTATTTAAAGTAGCTATCTGGAGTGGTTGGTGGGTTGATATAGGGTTCCCCTGGGATTTACTTAAAGCTACTTACTACATATTAAGTGAGTTACGTGATGTTAGGATATCTTCTAAAGCATCAATAGCTTCAACAGCTGTAGTTAAAGGCCCTCTAATCATAGAGGATGATGTGGAGGTAGACCACTACACAGTACTTAAAGGCCCTCTATATATAGGCCGTAACGTCACTATAGAACCACACTCATTAGTAGATAACTACACATCATTAGAAGAGGGGGTTTACACTGAAGCATATACAGAGCTCTTCTGGAGTAGTATACAACCTAAAGTAGTTATAGGTCATAACTCACATATATACCTAACAGTCATAGGTAGTGAGGCAGTGATAGAAGGTAATGTAATAACATCCGCAGACATGAGGAAGAACACACTCATCAATATATTAAGTAGTAGGGGTGTAGCAGCCATAAGTAAAACACTACTAAACTACCTTAGGAGATGTTCCTCCATAAGTCATAAAGCTAAGATAAGTGCTGGAAGTATTATTAAGATTAATGAATGATTAGTTAATGTAAATGGCGGCCCCGTATTTGGCGCCTACCGCACAGCATACTGTGTCGCGGCCGGGATTTGAACCCGGGTCACGGGCTCTCCACACAGGGTCGGTGTTCGACAGGCCCGCATACTAGGCCGGGCTATACTACCGCGGCACTCGGGGCCTACACAATAAACTAATTTCAGACTTATAAACTTTTCAAACTCAAACAAACCATATAATTATAACCTACGTGGTAGTTGTGGGTTAGTTTTAGGGTAGGTTATAATTTCAGGTGGTTTAGTTATAGCTCACCTTAAAATAAAGGATGAATTTGTGGGTGGGTTATAATGAGTAGTAATAACATATTCTACACTATTATGAAGGTTAAGGATAAGTAAAACACATACATAAATGATAAATTAAGAGGTGGTGGGCCCGCTGGGATTCGAACCCAGGACCTCCGCCGCGTCAGGGCGGCGTCCTAACCAGGCTAGACGACGGGCCCAACCAACTAACACATTAAGTAAAACCTAATAAATCTTTAAGTCTCTTCCCTATTATCACGAAACGTTTAATTTAGTTCCTGCTGTATAATATTGGGAGCGTTACTTGGTTGGTGTTCTGTATTGGGTTGGATGTACTACTTCTTATATAGTGCCTAGCATCTATGAGAGGATGGTCAGTATTCTTAATAAGGTTGGTATTGATTTTAAGGTTTTAGGTCGTAGGGAGAGGTGTTGTGGGTATCCATTGATCCTGTTAGGTGATTATGATGGGTTTAAAGCTTTAGCTAAGGATGTTGTAGGTATTATCAGTAGTGAAGGTGTTGATAAGGTGATTACTAATTGCCCGGGTTGTTATAGGTGTTTCAATGAGTTCTACCCTAAAGTCTTAGGTGTTGAGGTTCTTCCGTTTAAGGTTATACATTCAACCCAATTCATATATGAGAACATTCGTTTAGGTAAGTTGAGGTTTAAGGATGGTGTTAAGCTACGTATTACTTACCACGACCCATGCGATTTAGGTAGGCATTCAGGTATTTACGATATCCCCAGAGATATACTGACGTCAATACCTAATATCGAGTTCGTGGAGATGGAGAGGAGTAAGGAAGCAGCTAGATGTTGTGGTGCTGGGGGTGTTCTAAGGATGTTAATACCTCAACTATCTACTCAAGTCTCTATAACCAGAATTAAAGATGATGTATCACCATTAAATGTTGATGCTGTAATTACTGCCTGCCCAACATGTGTTAAGAACTTAAGAGATGGTGCATCAATAAGTGAGATGTTCTACAACCTCAAACATATAGATGTATTAGATATTGTCGAACTTATTGATGAGTTAACTTTATGAGGTGGTGTTATGAGTTTATGGTTTGATTCTTATAGGGAAGCACTCACTAAAGAGATGGAGAATGAAGTACTTAAGGTGGCTTTAGAGAGATTTACTAGGACTTACTGGAATAACCGGAATAAAGCTCTTAGGAGGTTACCCTACTATAACTACTACAGAAAGAGAGTTAGGGAGGTTAAGACTTGGTCTATAGCACATATAGATGAGTTGATAAAGATGGTTAAGGAGAATTTAGAGGCTTTAGGAGGTACTTTCTACCTAGCTAATACAGCTAAGGACGCCGCTGAGTATGTAGCTAAGGTATGTTCAGAGCATAATGCTAAATTAATCGTTAAGTCTAAGTCTATGGTTACTGAGGAAATATCACTTAATGATGTGTTAATTAGTAGAGGTATGGAGGTTGTTGAGACTGATTTAGGTGAATGGATAATACAGTTAAGGAGTGAGAAACCATCACATATAATATACCCAGCAATACATCTAACTAGAGAGGAGGTTGCTAAGACCTTCTCTAAAGTTCTAGGTAGGGAATTACCTTCAGACCCCTCAATACTTGTTAGAGTTGCTAGGGAGAAATTAAGGGAGAAGTTCATTAATGCTGATGTAGGTATAAGCGGTGCTAATGTAATAGCTGCAGATACATCAACAATATTCATTATAGAGAACGAAGGTAACGCTAGATTCTCAACTAACGCACCACCAGTACACATATGTGTCTCAGGGATTGAGAAGGTAGTCCCAACAGTTGAGGATGCGTTACTAGTTTCTAGGGTAGTAACTCCTAACGCTACAGGTCAGTTAATGCCTGTGTACATATCATTAATTACCGGGCCTAGTAGGACTGCAGACATAGAGTTGAAGTTAACTCTAGGTGTTCACGGACCTAAGGAACTCTACCTAGTCTTAGTAGATAATGGCAGGTCTAAAATGATTAACGACCCTGACTTCAGAGAAGCTGCCTACTGTGTTAAGTGTGGTGCATGCCTAAGTGACTGCCCAATATATCGTGAGGTAGGTGGTATAGTATGGAGTTATAAGTATATTGGGGGGATAGGGGCTATATGGACATACTTCACACACGGATTAGATAAAGCAGCACCACTAGCATTCACATGTACTACATGTGGTAGGTGTAAAGCTATATGTCCGTTAGAGATAGACACCCCCTCAATGATTACTAAATTAAGAGAGAGGTTGTTAAGGGCTGGTTTAGTACCTCAAGAAGTCTTAACAACAATTAAGAACGTAAAAACTGTAGGTAATCCATTCGGTATCACACCGTTTCTCAGTAGATGGTAGTTCATAGCTCTTCATATTGTTTTTAGGCTCCCCACCATCTACTTCTCAACGGCTTTATCCTCCCGACCACCCTACGGGAGTTGTTCAACCCTAGTCACCTAGGGATACATCCACTCCCATCAAGTAATCGAGGTTCATGAAACGTTCATCAACCTCAAGACCTCATCGGTTTCGAAGCTCACAATACTAACATCCTAGAAAGCCTTATAAGCTTTTAAACATCAATGAACGAACGCTACAAATGATTATGAAAACTGAAACACCCTCCTAAAAACACTTACTAAACGCTAGTAATTTTTCATTATTTATTACCAGATGATTTTAAAAATTATGATTAACTTCATTTAATTGGGTCTGATTGTGAGGATAACCTTCGCTAATGCTAGGGTTTGGCGTTATGTGATGGGTAGTATCAGTAAGTTCGTTGAGGTAGGTTTAATGATCGTTAATGATGATGGCTTAACATTTAAGGCTATGGATCCTTCAAGAGTTGCGTTGGTAGAGTTTAACATACCTAAGGAGTCCTTCGATACTTTCGAATTAGAGGGTGAGGTTAAGGTAGCTATCAATGTTGAGGACTTAGGTAAGATATTAAGGAGTTCTGAAAAAGATGATAGGATATCATTAGAGGTTAGTGAGAACTCACTAACTATAGAACTTGAGAGGAAGGGTATTCCTAGAATGTTTGTAATACCGTTACATACTGGTAGTGAAGTTGAAGCTATCCCTGAATTAAGTTTAGACTTAAGGAATAAGTTTAAGGTTGCAGGCACTACATTATATGAAGGTATAAGTAGTATTGAGGACTTAGGTGATGTACTGACATTTAATATTGGTGAAGACCACCTCAGTTTAGTCGTTAAGAGTGATTTAGGCGATGCTGAAATAGTGTTTGATAAAGAGTCTGGGATGTTGCTAGAGTTTGAGGTTAATGACCCTAACACCAGTGTGTCTTATGGTGTAGAGTACTTATCATATGTTAAACAACCTATAAAGCTCTCAGAGACTGTAGACATACTATTAAGTCCTGAAATGCCGTGTAAGTTAGTACTCAACCTACCTCAAGGTGCTAAGATGAACTACTATGTCGCACCAAGAGTTGAGTAGTAAGACTAAGAATTTAATTAAGGGGTTATTTAAGGAATACTATAAGAAGACTGATTTAAGAGTTCCTGAAGACTTCATACTAAGAGAATTTGCCTTCCAAACATTCGATAGTGACTCTTATGTAAGACATAAATCATTTAGTAGTATCTCAACACTTAAGGAGTATGTAATATCAATCACCCCAAAACATGCTTATTTCTCATCAGCACTCTATAGAGAACCTAGTGCTGAAAACATGGATGAGAAGGGTTGGTTAGGATCTGACTTAGTATTTGATATAGATGCTAATGAAATACCTGGATGTAACCCTATGAGAGTGAATGTATGCTTAGATGACGGTTGTGATGATGTAGAGTTAATTAATGATGAATGCTTAGAACTAGCTAAAGAACATGAAGAAGAATTGGTAGAGGTACTCATCAATGATTTAGGATTTAAACATGATGAGATTGAAATTCAATTCTCAGGTAATAGAGGATTCCATACTAGAGTACATCCGAGAGATCAGTCATGGCTATCGTTGGATTCCTCAGCTAGGAGAGAGATAGTAGATTACTTAAAAGGTGTGGACTTAGACTTACGTTATATAGTATTAACTAGTAGTAGGAGTAAGAAGGTAAGGTTAAGTATCCCTAGAACTGATGAAGGTGGTTGGAGGAGGAGGTTAGCTAAGAAGTTAATCAATACAGGTCTTGAGGACTTAAGAAGTAAATTAAATGATGTAATACCTAGGTGTGTAATACATGTTGATGAGAAGGTAACGATAGATACCTCAAGATTAATTAGAATTCAAGGAAGTTTAAATGGTAAGACAGGTCTTAAAGTGATTAAGTTAGATATGAATGAGCTACAGAACTTCAAGCTTAGAGAAGAACTCTCACCGTTTACTAGCTATACGGCATTGATAATACCGACAGCAGATATAAATAACATAAACATCTTAGGCTACGAATTAAGTTTTATGAAGGGTATGTCCTATAAAGTCCCTGCAAGCATAGCTATATACTTAGCACTCAATAAGTTAGCATATATTAACAAGATAATTTAGTTAAAACCTTAGCAAAATAAATTTTAATAAGGAAGTAGAGTAAATGAAGATGTGGTTAGGGTTTATTTTCAACAGTACAGAGACTTGTTAGTAGAATATTTAAAGTTTTTAAGACCTCAATCAGTACGTCATACCTTAACGAGTTATTCCTTAACAACTCTCTAAACTCTTCAGTATCTACTAACTTACATACTCTACCCTCCTTTAGTAGGAGGTCTATACCTAAATCTACGTATTTTACATTGTTATACGGTATGATTTCTGGAGGTGTGTTTATGTTAATATACACGCCCTTAACCCTACCATCAGATGATAGATATCTATGTATGACCCACCACCTACCTTCACAAACCTCAGTAAGTGCTTTATCACCTACTTCTTTAGGTATCCCTAAACCGTCGTATAAACCCTTACCAACAATACCTCTCTCTATATTCACGCATAATCCATTATCATCTATGATGTTTATAACCTTACCGCTACTTAAACTAATCACACTTCCATCGGGTTTAACATGTCTTACACCAACTTCATACTCTGTTAAGCTATTCTTAATCCACTCCCTAATACATCTACGTAGGATAACACCATCAACTTTACTAGCTATTACATCTAGAATATCAACTAAGTGTTTAAGGTTATCATCTAGGCTTCTTAAGGAGTGATGATACGGAGTTGTTGGAGTTATTTTAGCTCTTACGCTATCTAAATACTCCTTAGATAGTGATGAAAGTATTATTAGAGCTACCCTCTCACCCTCATACACTATCTCTAAAGGCTTACTACGACGTAATTCCTTCTCAATATATTCTAACTTACTCATCAGTGCTTCTAGTTCGTTAATAACCTCAGATATGTTTGCATCATCAACATTACTCCTCCAATGGATGCTATACCCCTTCCTCACGTAATTAGATGATAGCATCACTAACTCTGAAATCCTCTCCTTATTCTTGATGAAGTTACTGAAAGTTACCTTACCACCCCTACTTAATATTGCGTAATACCCAACAACTCTTAACTTATTTGAGAAGACCATACGTTCCCCCTTCTTAAGAGGTACTCTAATTGAGGTTGCGTAGACTTCAGCACCGTTAACACATTCTCTAACATCTACTATAGGTGCCTGCCCATACGGAGTATCTATAATACATTCATTATCCCTAATACCTACTATAGATGTCTTAAAGGTTGCGTATAGACCTACCTCCGGCATATTAACTACTACGTAGGGTATCTCCTCCATCAACACCTTCACAACATACCTTACACTCTCCGGAAATCCTATCACTAGTATGTTTGACGGGTCCTCATCATCAGACTTAATAGTTACGTCTGCAGGTACACCCCTCAACTCACTTATACCTAAACGCTTAGCTATGACATCAGTAACATCGACTAACTCTATACCTCTATCATAGAGTATTTTCGAAAGTGCTGTAGCGTAGATACCTCTAACTCTGACCTTCACCTTCATAATACCATCTAATCATCAATCCTTAACAGTTGATAACACAGCCATTATATTCCATATAGTAGTTCTTGTATGTACCGGCATGTTCGGATCTTGACTTACCTCGTCTAAAACACCTACAGCATTCGCAGCTCTAACCCCAGGTGATAAACTCTTATCCTGTAACATGTTTAAAGCTTCTATAGCAGCTCTACGTATATTTCTAGGTACGCTTGAATCACTAACAATCTTGTTTAACAACCTTATAGCCTGAACTATCTTAGCCTCATTAAGTAGCTTAGTATCTACTTTAGACTCATTACCTGTACTCATACCACACCCCCTAAACCGTTAGATAGTTAAATAGCACAACTAATAATTTTAATGGGGTTTGAATGTCGGGGAGTGAAGCCAGTATAAAGAGGATGAGTGAGTTGCTTAAGTCAGGAGCTACTATGCTTAGTGAAGCATGTCCAATATGTTCTACACCACTATTCAAGCTCAGGAGTGGTGAGGTTATATGCCCAATACATGGGAGGGTTCAAATAGTTAGAAGTGATGAGGAATTACTATCAGTAACTACTATAAATACCTTAGACGAACTTGAGAAATTCACTGTAAACACCATAAATAGATTAAGGAGGGAGTTAGAGGAAGGAAACTCAGACATTAAAGATGAGAGGGATATTAAATTACTGAATACCTGGCTTGAAGTCTTAGAAAGGATTAGGAGGTTAAAAATATTAATAGAGCATAGTAGAAAAACTACATAACCCTCAAAAATACTTACAAATAATACGGCCGGAACCTTATACACCGCCTCATCAAGATCCTTATCCGAAGTTATTACTACATAATGCTCCTTAGCCTCAACTACAGGTACGTAGACCTTCTACCGTTTCTCAACACGTAGTGGTTCATTGCCTTATAATCTTAATTGTCTTCAGATTCACTACCTACTGAGAAACAGTATACGTTGAATCTATAATGTGAAGTTATCCTTAAGGTATTTTAATAACGGTATAAACCACCAGTAAATCCTAGTGATAGTAATTAAAACGTTTAAATCGATGACACACTATGATGCTAAAAGTTAATGACCTAAACTTTAAGTATATCTACGTTATGACGTGGTAGGTCTAGATAAACGCTTAAGGATCACTTCTAAAACTTCATTAACTACTACTTTAAAGTCTGTCATAGCGTTTACTAATAAGAGTTCCCCACGTGTTACTAGATTTAAGTATATATTTCTAGCTCTTCTGATTAACTCTAAGTCTGATTCTAATTGTCTTATCTTTGTAGTAGAGTATTTCTTCCTACTTAAACCTACTGTAGGTTCGACATCGAGGTATATAGCTATTGTAGGCTTAATAATGAAGTTATTGAGAGTTAATATCCAATTAATATCGACTCCTTGAGCACCTTGATAAGCTAGTGTTGAGTAGTAATACCTATCACTAACTACTGTGAATCCTTGCTGTATGTAGGGTAGTATCACATTCTTAACATGGTAGTACCTATCAGCAGTCATTAACAATGTCTGCATTATCGGGTCTAACTCATCCCAATACTTACTCATGATCTCTACTATGAACGGTGTATATGGTTCGTAAGTGTATACAGCCTTAACCCCTAAATCATTAAGTTTAGATACTACCTCCTTAGATACTGAAGTCTTACCAGCTCCGTCAATACCCTCAATAACTATTAAGGCCCCACTATTCAATGATGAGTAACCCCTCCCTACATAACAACTTACCAATACATCTCCTACCACTACAGTAGTTCTGCAACACATTACTTAACTTACTCCATTCATCAGCTATAGCTAACGGTATATTCGATAGTACACAACCTGTTATTAGTAGGGGGTCTACCTCCTTAACAATCATACCACTTGGTGCAAGTGATTTCTTAGATAGTGAGTAAATTACGTAGGGACCTACAGTACTACCCTTCATACCTAAGAAAACCATTAACTTACCACTAATACATCCATGACCGTGTAGGATACCACGCTCACTATCTAAATCCCCTAAGAACGAGATATACTTATTAACGAAGATCACCTCACCCTCAGCATCACCACTAACTACAGGTCTGACCCTCACCTCAAACCTAGGTTTAAACCCCACACACATTATAGCTCAGACTCTATACTAATCTAATAATTAATTTTATTAAGAAAGTACGTATTCAATACATCAACCCTAGGTAGTACTAATGTAGGTATCCTACTAAGCCTACTAATATAACTAGATGCTTTAACAGAGTCAGTAACTACGTAATCAACCTTAATACTATCTAATCTAGACACGACAGCACAACCGTTAGTAACTACCTTAACATTATACCTTAATAACTTATTAATCAACTTAACGACCTCATCATTTATGAAACCCTCATAAGTAGTTACCCATAGCTCCCTACCCCTAACATCAATACTACTACCTCCCTTCTCAACAACACCTACAGCATACCTCAGAACCTCTACCAACTCATTAAAACTTAGGTGAGGACAACCTATCAGGTAGAGTCCATTCCCAGTAAGTACGTTTTCTCTAAACTCCTTAACGTAAGACTTAATACTCTCACTACCTAAATCATAAACATCCTTAAACTCAACACCTCTGATCAATTCCTTATAATCAGGTGTTACTCCCTGAATAACGGCCATAGGGGTATTTGACGTAGTACCTAAAGATGCTAGAAACTGTTTTAACTCGTAAGTACATTTAAACCTTAGGTTAGAGATGTAAGGAACTTTACTACCTGTTAACTCACCAATTATTAATCCTAAAAACCCTAGATCCACTCCATCCGATACCTTAACATTAAATAGTACTTCAGGTACTCTATTATCCCTCAAATGTACTCCAGACTTATACGTCCTCCCAGTAATAGCTGCTAGGAGTGCTAATGGACCTCCCTCCTTATTACTTAAAGCACCTAACACACTATTCGCGTAAAGTACAGCATTACTTTCAGCCCATGCTAAATGCTCACCATATCTAGGAGGTCTGACGTTATACGGTACACATGTATAGAACTTAACTCCTAACCTATTTAATGCATCAACTATCCTTAACTGCTTATTAATGACTTTATCATCGTGTTTATTGCCTAAGAAATCTGATAAGACCATGTATGGGTTAGCTGAAGTGAATACGTATGCAGTACCTCCAGCGTTAACTATATCCTCAATAAATTCTAAACCAGCATCACCTATGTTTAAGTAGGAAATACCTGAGATATGAGCGTGTGAAACCTCAACTAGTTCTTCAGCACCTAAAGCCTCACCAACCCTAACTATAACCTTTAAAGCTAATGCCCTAGCATAACCATACTCACCATTAAGCATCCTCTCCTCAACATTAGTTAGATACATAAGTAATCATCTCTAAGTCCTAACCCTCCTAAACAACTCCAACTTATTAAGAGGTGCTGTAGCATCGATCCCTAACTTATCTGTTATTCCATCATCTGAGCTAGGGTCTAAGGTAGACCCCCGAACACCTCTAATTAAGATTAAATCCTCACCAGCTTGAAATCTAGTAGCTATAGCCCACTCAACATCTACTGGGTTATCAGGGTCTATATCTGGGTCTACAACAACTACATGCTTTAAGCTTGGATGTGCTGCGAAGGCAGCTAATATAGCGTTCTTAGCATCACCATCACTGTTCTTCTCAATGGATATCACAGCATGTAACCAACAACCACCTGCAGGTGTTAACCTAACCTTAACGACTTTAGGAACTACCTTCCTAACAACGTCCCATATCGATGCCTCCCTAGGGAAACCCATGAGTAACTTATGCTCCATACCACCAGGTAAGATAACATGGAATAACTGCTCATCACGACTTACGTTTAAGTATATAGACTCTACATGTATTATTGGTTGCTGTCTTACCCTATCGTAAAGGCTTAGGATGTCTGGGAACGGTCCCTCACTTACGTATTCATTAGTTATCCTACCCTCCATAACTAAGGCTGAATCACATGGAACTGGTAAGTCGTATTTAGGAGTCCTACAAAACCGAATACTACTACCTAATAACTCCTTAGCAAGCCCTAACTCGAATATACCGTATGGTGGTGAGGAAGAAGCTAAGAGCATTAGGGCGGGATGTACACCTACAACTATAGCTACTGGTGTATCCTTACCAACCCTAGAATTAAGACTTACAATTCTATACAGATGCCTTGGTACTATACGTATAGCCACTCTCTCCCTATCTATAAACATTAACCTATGCACAGATGCGTTAAACCCTTCAACATCAGGAGTTCTGGCTATGACTATAGATGAGGTAACGTACATCCCTCCATCATTCTCGAAGAACTTTATGAATGGAAGCTTATCTAAACCGTAATTGATGTATGTGAAGAGATCCTTAAACTCATCAACATAATTGAGTTCAGGTTTACTATTTAGAGCATTTAATAACTTAGTATAAGCACTCTCATCACTTAACACACCTAAAGCCCTATAAAGCTTACCTCTAGTATTGACTACATTACCAACACATAATAAATCACTATTCCTAACCTTAAACAATATCGTAGTACCATCTACGTCCGACTTCATCAACTCTCTCGTAGGTTCTAAATAGGGTTCTAATACAGAGTTAATCTTAATTAATAACCCGTCATCCTCAAGTAACTTGAGGAATGATGCTAGAGTATACATTTAACCACCCTACCAACCTCCTCATACCTCTCATTCAATTTTATCCTACCTATTATAAGTCCTAAAATCTCATCACCCCAAGGAGTTAAGACGTAAATACGTTTATTTAAATAATCAACACGTTCTACAATACCTACTGATACAGTCCTTAAGTTACGGTCTAACACACCTACTAACAACCCCTTCTCATCACCTTCATTAACTATATTCAATTCTAAACCCTCACCACATACTACCTCCTCATTACTTAAACGTAAACCCTTCCTAAGAACTATGTTTACAGTATTAGCAAGTACTGATGCGTAAATCACACCACTACGTAAGTTATCAGGTATTTTAACATAGTTACTTAACTCATCAATACTTAACTCCTTACCGGTAAGAACTAGAGAATTAATGAGTACTAACTTATTAATATCTAACTCAACCCTCCTCACATTACTAAATAGTTTTAGATATGAGTGATGCCTTAAGTAACGTCTATCCTCTCTACTCCTCTCCTTAATAAACTTCGGTCTAGGAATTAGTAAGACCTCAAACCCGTAACCCTTGAAAGAATTTCTAAAGTAGTTGAATAACTCCTCATCAAGTATTAATACATGTGTAGGTCTTAACATCCTAATCATTAACTGCTTAAGTTCTAACGCATTATAACCTGTTACCCAACCGTCAGTATTCACTATCAAGTCAACCCCAGGCCTACATACATCATTAATAACTTCTTGGAAGGCTGTGATGAACTGAGCTAGACAGTACTGAGGTGAGTTACACCCGACGAACTTCATCATCAACGGCTGTAACTCCCTCAACCATATAAACTTATCCTTAGGCTTAGCTACACCGATAGTACATGGGATAGCTATATCCTCCTGACCTATATCAGCATCCACTATATATACCTCACGACCCCTCTGAAGTAGTTGATTAGCTATGAATGCTGTTAATGATGTCTTACCAGCTTCTGGAGGCCCTATTATTATAATACGTAGGTCAGTACGTAAGTTAATTAACTCCTCACATAGTTTAATCCATGAATCCATGACTTCCTCACCTTGCTGAGGCTCATCTAGAGAACCTCCATCACCTAAAACAACCTTCAACTCACTACGTTTCAATGCCTTAACACCGTAACTCCTGTATCTACTAATCACTAACTTACTACTTGGTTGGAATACAGCACCTGCAACTAATACCTCACCACTCAATACTTCAATACTAGCAGGTCCTGAAACCCTAATCACCTTACCTTCATCAACTGTTAAAGAGATGATCAACTTTTCAACCATGATTAAAAACGTTTAGACAGGAATTAAGTCTGAAATAACTTGACGTTAAGGATTGATTTTATTAACGTTTATATAATTTTAACGTCAATATGTTACGGTATATCTATGTTCGGATGGAATGGTAAGTTGTTGAGGGTAGACTTAAGTTCTGGTAAAGTACGTGTTGAGGAGATTGATAAGAATATACTTCTGAAGTTCTTAGGTGGTAGAGGACTTGCAGTATATATACTATGGAGGGAGTTAGAACCTGGTGTAGATCCCCTCTCACCTCTAAACAAGCTCGTAATTAGTGCAGGACCTCTAACAGGATTACCGATACCTAGTTCTGGGAAATTAGTAGTAGCTTCTAAATCACCTCTAACACACGGCTATGGTGATGGTAATATAGGTACTAAGGCAGCCGTAAATTTAAGGAGGAGTGGATTCGATGCTTTAGTTGTTGAAGGGAGTGCTAGGAGGCCTACCCTACTGTATATAGAGGATGGTAAGGCAGAACTAGTTAATGCTGATGAGTTATGGGGTCTTACAACATTAGAAACAGAGATGAGGTTACTTAAAACTTACGGTAGTGATGCTGCTGTACTCAGTATAGGCCCTGCAGGTGAGAACTTAGTTAAGTTCTCAACGATTATATGTGAGTTCGGTAGGTCTGGTGGTAGGCCTGGTATCGGAGCTGTTATGGGTTCTAAGAAGTTAAAAGCTATAGTGATCAGAGGTAATCAGGACGTACCACTCCATGATAAGAATGAATTCTTGAAACTCAGTAATGAAGCTTACGACCATATTAAGAAAGACCCTAACTACAGCTTCTGGTTAAGACAAGGTACGATGTCAACTATCGAATGGGCTAATACCAATAGTTGCCTACCAACTCATAACTTTAGAGAGGGTATCTTCGACGACGCTAGTAAGATAAGTGGTAACTTTATGGAAACGATTAAAGTTAGGCAGAAGGGATGTCCCTACTGTGAAATACCTTGCGGTAATATAGTTAGGTATGAGGTTGGGGGTGTTGTAGGTGAGGCTGAACTTGATTATGAGAATGTAGCTATGTTGGGTTCTAATATAGGTCTAGGAGACCTACATAAGGTTTCAGATTTGAACCTTAAAGCAGACCTTTACGGACTCGATACTATAAGCTTAGGTAATGTCTTAGGACTTACTGCAGAATTAAGTGAGAGGAAAGTCATAAACGATACCGTAGAGTGGGGGGATTATAAAAGGTTTAAGGAGTTAATAGAGGATATAACGTATAGGAGGGGTTTAGGCGACCTACTAGCTGAGGGGGTCAGGTATATAGCATATAAGCTTGGTGGTGATGTGAGTAGGTATGCTATGCATGTGAAGGGTCTCGAGATCTCAGCATATGATTGCCACGCAGCTCCGGGTATGGCGTTAGCTTATGGGACATCACCTATAGGTGCACATCATAAAGATGCTTGGTTTATAGCAACTGAGATAAAGATGGGGAGGGACTTATACAGTAGGGAGAAGGTTGAACGTCTAATATGGATGCAGAATATCAGAGGAGGTTTGTTCGAGTCATTAACTACTTGTAGGTTCCCATGGCTTGAGACCTCATTAGACCTAGAATACTACCTTAAATTCATATACTTAGCCACCGGAGTTAAGTACAGTTGGGATGATATATACGTAGTAGCTAACAGAATCTACACCCTCATTAGGTCGTTCTGGGTGAGGGAGTACATGGCTGAGGGTAGGGGATGGAGTACGTTGATGGATACCCCACCAGCTAGATGGTTTGAGGAACCACTAACTAAGGGCTCATTAGCAGGTAGTAAGTTAAGTATTGATGGGTATAAGCAAATGCTTAATTGGTATTACGAGTTAAGGGGTTGGGATGCTAGGGGAATCCCTAAGAAGTCAACACTACATAACCTAGGTATTAGTGAGGTCATACCAGTTCTTGAGAAGTTCATAAAGTTAAGTGATTAATCCCTTAAACCTAATACCAAGACCTAATTTTATTTACTAAATAACGAAACTTAGATACGGATATCTAAAGTGAGGTTTAGATGGCCTATCCAAGTTAGGTTAAGATGGTGTCCTAGCTGTAACGTACCTCTTATTCAGGATTATTGTAGTAGATGTGGTTCTAAAGGTTTTGAAGTTAAGGTAAATCCTCCAGGAGATGTGAGACCTGTATTTAGTGGTGATGTTGAGATTATTAAGGAATCCATTAAGAATGAATTTGGAGATTACTCATTAATGAATTTATTAGGTATTGATAGAGGTTTAGTACTCGTTAATAAAGTCCCTCACTATGATGATATGAAGGAAGTCATAGTTGGTGGGGTAGTAGTTGGTAGGTACTTCTTCGACCCGTTGAGGCTTAAGTGGAGGTGGAGGTTAAGTAGGTATAGTGCTGAAGTAGCTGTGAACATAGGTTTAGTTAAGTCGGTAGTTGTTGATAGGGTTAAACCGTTGGAGGTGATTAGAGACTCTAACGACTTAGAAGATACTCAGTACGTTATCATTGATAGAAATGGTGATGTCTTAGGGATCGGTGTTGTACGTAGCGGTAAAGTACGTGTACAGACTATATTCAGTAAGAACATAAACACTGAAGTTATTAGTAAGCCTAACTCACTACAGGACTTCATAAGGTCTAACGACCTAATACTGAGGATCTTAACATCACGAGGTATTAAACATGCATATGTTATGAATTCTAAAGTTAGGTTACCAACTACTATATCATATTCTGGAGGGAAGGATAGTTTAGTAGCCTTAGACTTAGCGTTAAGAGCTGGGTTAGAACCTAAGGTGGTCTTCAACGACACCGGCTTAGAACTACCTGAGACGTTAGATAATGTAGTTATGGTTTCCAACTATTACGGGCTTGAACTCCATGAAGCTAGACCTGATAAGACATTCTGGGATTATTTAGATATTTTCGGACCACCTGCTAAGGACTTTAGGTGGTGTTGTAAGTTGATAAAGTTAATACCGTTAGCAAAACTATATAAGGGTATGTTCCCTCAAGGTGCTCTCAACATAATCGGTCAGAGAGGGTTTGAATCCATAGATAGAGCTCTTAGTGGTAGGGTTTGGAGGAATAGGTGGATATCACATATATTGAACATCACCTTAATTCAGGAATGGCCGCAAATAGCTGTATGGGCTTACATAATATCTAATAAGCTAAAGTATAACCCGTTATATGAACGTGGTTTTGATAGGCTTGGATGTTACTTATGTCCAGCAGCTAATATAGCTGAATATTACATGGTTGGGAAGTACTATCCTTCGTTATGGAGTTTATGGGAGGAACTATTAACTCGGTGGGCGAGGAGGTTAAACCTCCCAGAAAGTTGGGTTAGGTATTCACTATGGAGATGGCTTAATCCCTTAGCAAGTGGTAGGAGGAGGGTTGAAATTAAATGCTTAGGTAAGGGTTTCAGAAGTGATTGGGTCTCAGAGTACGAACGTAGGTTAGGCATCTCAATACTAAGTAAGGAGTTAAAGGTAAATCACTCTAAACTAGTTTTCAATGTAGTCATACCTCATGAGAGCTTAATTAATCAGTTAGGGCTTTTAGGGAGGTTATCAGTAGTTAAGAATGGAGATCTTCTAGAACTACATTCCGATGATTACGTAATTAAATTATCACGTAATACCCTTGAAGTCTCTATCAGGAATGTATTGAAGGTTAATGCATTAGACTTGATGAGTAAGGTAGTTAAGGTGATTATAAGATGGTTGAAATGTGTTGGATGTGGAGCCTGTAGTTTATGGTGTCCTAGTAAGGCTATAGAATTAGTTAATGGTAAGCCGACAATAAATAATACTAAATGCTTGAGTTGCGGGGTATGTTTAGAGGTATGTCCAGTAAGTGAGGTATTAGTTAGTAAGGTCTTAATACCTATCATAACAGGAGGTCTAAGCCGTAATACAGAGGGTATAACATCGAGAAGGACTCCGAAGATTATAACGTTAAGTAAGTCATCCAGGTCATACTTAATAGGTCGTAAGGACAGTATAGGATATGATACTGACTTATCAATCCCAGATAACTTCTTCAGTTGTTGAGTTTAATGTACATCTATTATATGTTTACATCTATCAACAACTATTACTGAATCCCCGTAGAACTGCTTAAGGATGTCGAGGTTTAGTATCTTTAGGGGGTCTCCGAACGCGTACTTACCATACCCTAAAATAATAATGTTGGTAGTACCTTCTAGTAATAATGTTGGGTCATGCATAGATACTATAATTAACTTCTCCTTAGAAAGCTTTAATAATACCTTAGCTATATGAGACCTACTAACCATATCAACGTTTGAGAATGGTTCATCAAGTACTAGTATAGGACTCCTACTTAATAAAGCTCTAGCAATGTTTACCCTCTGTCTATAACCTCCGGATAACTTACGAACATCTACATCCCAAAACTTCTTATCTATACCTACTATGTCAAGAACTTCAATAACTTCATCACGAGATGATTTAATACCTCTTAATTCTAAACCATAATTTAGAAACTCCCACACAGTTATAGGGTAATCATTTACTTGATTATTTGTGAGTTGTGGTGTAAAGCTTATATACTTACCAGCTAATTTAGGGTTCCCAGTCACGTCGATACCTTCAATGAATACCCTACCTTCTAAAGGTTTTAACAACCCTGATAAAGTCTTCAGTAAAGTTGTCTTACCAACACCGTTAGGACCTATCACTTGGGTTAAGCCAGGTGAAGTTAACTCGAGCTGTATACCCTTTATCAACGGTCTATCATACCCTATGCTTAAGTCCTTAACTACTAACATCCTATACTACCTATGTGCACATCCAACTTTAAAACTTATAAAGTTTGTGCACGTATGATATGAGGGGTAATGACATGATTAGTAAGTGGTTACCACTACTTCTGATGACGATGATATTAACTACTAACTTACATGCTGAAGTAGGTGGTGTTAAAGTAGTCACTACTTTCCAATACCTAGCTGATGATGTGAAGAACCTGTTATGTGAGGGTGATGAGGTTTACTCATTAGTTCCTCCAGGAGTTGACCCCCACGACTATATGTTAACACCTAAAGATGTTGAGTTACTTAAACACGCCGACATCATAATCTCAACAGCGCATACCCACTTCGAGGCTAGGATTTCAGAGTTAATTCGTGAGGGGGAGGTGAGGGCTAAACTTATAGAAATTCCTAAGATACAGGGTATAGAACTACGTTACATAGCTGGTACAAATATTATTAATTATCACGCTATTACTTACGACATAAATAACTACTTAATACTTATGCGTACGATCTCTGAAGAACTTACTACCTTAAGGCCTGAATGTAGATCTGTATACTCTGAGAGGCTTAGAAACATCAGTAATACTGTTGAGGGGTTGAAGAACTTCACTACCCATATTAACTTAGTAGCTGTTGGTAGTACACCACTAACTCAATACGTTGTTGAAGGCTTAGGTATTAAGGTGATAAAGTATTTAGTTGTAGATCATGAAGTACCACCTACACCTAATGATGTTAGTCAAGTGGAGAAACTACTAAGTACTAAATCTGTAGATTTAGTTGTCATTACTAGTGAGGGGTCTGCTGCTGATGATGTTTTAAGGGATTTAGCGTTGAAGTACTCAATACCTATACTTAACATACCATCACCTATATCACCTGGGGATACGTTAACTAAGGTTGAGAGTGTGATTAAACAGTTAAGTAATATCTCTAAGGAGGGTTACCAAGTTATAGATTATTATCAGCAGTACATATTAGTAATCTCTATAATAGTATTGGTAATAATCTTAGCAATTATTTTGAGAGGTATTTCACGTTGGAGGTGAGTCAACTACCTCTACAGGTGAGGTGGTTAATACTAATAATACTTACTTCATTAACA
Source organism: Desulfurococcaceae archaeon (assembly GCA_020832985.1). GTDB lineage: Archaea > Thermoproteota > Thermoprotei_A > Sulfolobales > NBVN01 > CAZZLT01. The sequence continues at coordinate 68,586 of JAJHRE010000001.1, forward strand.
TACGGTAACTTAAGTGCTTTAGTATCTGCTAAGAGGCTTTACTTCCTAGCATCAGTAACACCTCACTCAGCATTACTAGCAGTGATATTAGCTGTTATTACTAGTAACACGTTAGGTTTGCTTAACGATTATCTATGGGCTACAGTAATTGGTTGTAGCCTGTTAATCGTAGTAGGTTACTTAATTTATAGGGGGGTAAATGCTGATATAATAACGTCTCTATATGTAGCATCTACAGCATCATTAAGTGTCTTACTAATGAATTACGTATTAACTAATTATAAGCTCACCTACAGCTTATGGAGTATTATATTAGGTGACCCGTTACTGACTACTTGGATGGATGTATTAGCTGTAGCTATAGTAGCGTTATTAACTGAAGTAATCACATTAACCACTATTAAGTACCACATATACTCAGGCGTAGATCTAGACTTCCTAAAACTTAGTAGGGGGTATAGGTTAGCCTACGAGTTATTATTCTACCTATTACTTGGTATCTCCTCAGTAGCTTTAATTAAGGTTACCGGATTCATCCTACAGCATGTCCTAATATTACTTCCAGCTATAACTGCTGCAAGGGTATGTAGTAGTAGTAGATGTACCTACATACTAAGTATAATCGTAAGTACTACAGCAGGTGTTTTAGGTTTGGTAATAGCTATACTAGCTAATACCTCACCTTCAGGTAGTATAGGAGCTATACTCATAAGTATATACTTAACCATGCTACTTAAGAATATAGTCTCGAGAAAATATTAACATTATGAAATCGCTATGAGGGTTAATCACTCCTCCTCCGAGAACTCTTCAGCTTCTTCCGACTTACTGATTAAATCAGTAGCTAGTAATTCAATCTCCTTCTTAACTTCTTCATTTATATACGGTGCTATGATGTAGACCTTATCATCTATTAAATCATCATCAACCCATCTATTCTCATAACTTACTACGTATACCGGGATCCTAGCACTAACCTCAGATGCTGACTTCCTACTTAACCCGTACTTTGATAACAACCCATACAACTCCTTACTTAGTGGTAATTTGAATACGACCTCATGCTCATGCTTCATAGCTATTAAGTCTGAAGTCTTCGGGGACCACTTAGGCAATATCTCCATTAACACATTCTTAACTACTTCCTCTAAATCCTTATCTAAGATTTTAGAATCTACGATCTTACCATACTCAATACTTAATACTAAGACTTTACTACTCAAGTCCTTCACCTAATGTAGAGGTATATTTTATGCTTTAAATAACCATCACTACATACCTCAACCTTAGTTGGTGTCCACCCAGGTATTTCAAATTCATGTGATACTACCCTAGTACCTGGTCTCAACTCCTTCTCAAGCTTAGGCTTTAACATACTATTAACACTAGTTAGTAGGAAAAGTGTTACTACAGTTGCTTCAGATATATCAACGTCGAACATATCATCATGGATTATAAATCCTCTATCATTCAAGTTTAATTCTTCTATTTTTGTACGGGCTATCTTCACTAAATCATCTCTTATCTCAACACCTACAGCCTTCTTAACTTTAAACTTAGTTAATGCTAGTATAACTATCCTGCCATCACCACAACCAAGGTCGTACAGTATATCGTCTTGACCTACATTAGCTATCTGAAGCATCCTCTCAACAACTACCTCAGGTGTAGGTACGTATGGTACTAAAACCCTCTTATACTGTGATGAACTCATGTCTTACCGCCGATTAAACTCTTAATCTTAGACATTATCTCCTCATAACCTTTCTCAACATCAGGTTTTAACTGAGCGTCGAATGGTGCCTTAGACAATAATAACACTATCCTACCATCATCTAACTCAGCAAGTAGTTGCGGGAGCCAAGCCATACCTAATTCATCAGTATCCCCATGTTCTATTAAGAATACGTAATCTTCATACTTAATCTCCTTCTCAACACCTAATTCCTTAACAACTCTATCAGTTAATGTCATGAAGTACTTATGGAGAGGGTGGTACTCAGCTGTAACCAATATCAACTTCTTAATACCACTCACACTCACACCAAGGTAAGTAAGTTATGAAGAGTTTTAATACCTATTACAAAACCATCAGCCAGTAATTAATACATCATTTAATCAGTTCCCGGATTCCTCCTCACTCAACATAATTATATGTGAGACCGTATAAATACTTAATGATTTACCTAAAGTGTTTTAGTTCTTAAATCACTATTCATTAGTGGTTTAAAGTATGTTGAATAGATTTAGGAAGGTCTTGACACCTATGGCTGAGAGATTAGGTAGTTTCTTAGGTAGTTTAGGTATTACCCCTAACATGCTTACATCCCTTGCTGTTGTGTTAGCGTTAGCTACAATACCATCAGGTGCTTTAGGTCTTTACTGGTTAATCCCTACATTAATAATTACTTCATCACTACTTGACTGGTTAGATGGTGCTGTAGCTAGGGCAACATCTAGAGTCAGTAAGCTAGGTGCTTTCTTAGACTCTGTACTTGATAGAATTTCAGATATCTCATACCTCATATCATTTAACTACTTAGGTATTGACATACGGTTAATACTAATCGCTATACCTACATCATTACTAATTAGCTACATTAGGTGTAGAGCTGAGTCTTTAGGTGTTAGTCTTGAAGGTATAGGGGTTTTAGAAAGAGGTGAGAGGGTGGTTATGATGTTAGTTATATCAGTGACGTCCATAGTATTTAGTAAGGTAGTTGGTGACTACTTACTTACCCTAATGGTAGTACTTAGTACGTTAACTATAATACAGAGGTTAGCATATGTGATTAAGGTGTTGAGTGGTGGGTGAATATACTGCATGGGTATTTACTATAGGTAATGAGGTAGTTCATGGGAGGGTAATCAACACTAACTCAGCATTCCTAGGGAGGAAACTAGTGTTATTAGGTTATGAAGTCCTCGGTAATATATCGTTGATAGATGATGTAGACCTGATCTCTAAGTTCTTAAGGTACGTACTACCTGACTCTAAAGTGATTATAACTACTGGTGGTTTAGGACCTACATACGATGATAGAACCTCAGAAGCTCTAGCTAATGCTTTAGGACTTCAACTAGAATTAAATAGTGAAGCTCTTGAGATGGTTAAGAGGAAGTATGAGTCCTTAGGCCTACCACTAACTAAGGAGAGGGTTAAGATGGCTATACTACCTAAAGGTGCTAAACCAATACCTAATCCTGTAGGTACTGCACCAGGTATACATTTAGAAATTGATGGTAAGGTTATAATAGCATTACCTGGTGTTCCTAAGGAGATGGAGGTTATGTTTGAAGGTTATGTAGAACCCCTACTTAAGTCTATAGGGCCTAAGATCTTCTTCGCAGAACGTGAGTTTGAGGTGAGGAACCTACCGGAATCATCAGCTGCTGAAGTAGTTAATAAATTACTTAGGAAGTACCCTAACGTATACGTAAAAACACAACCTAAGGGTACTGAACTAGGTAAACCAGTATTAACGGTATATGTATGTGTTTCAAGTAAGTCTAAGGAGGAAGCTGAATCAATAATTGATAGTTTAGTTAAGGATTTAAAGGAAGGATTTATAGGTAGTGGAGGTATCATCAATCACTAAACCTAAGACCTAAATCCCTAACATACAGTAATTACATTATCTTGAATAAATACTGTGGAATTACGGAGTAGTAAGATTTATGAACTTTTACAATACGTATAGTAAGGGATTACACTGCCTAAAGTCCCTGTTAAATTAGTTTCATGGGAGGAAATCGTTGAGTGGTCTCGAGGTCTTGCTAGAATCATTAAAAATTCAGGGTTTAAACCTGATGTTATAGTGGCTATCGCTAGAGGTGGTTACGTACCTGCGAGGCTTCTATGTGACTTCTTAGGTGTTGAGAACCTACTATCACTACAGAGTCAGCATTGGACTGAGGCTGCTAAGGTTGCTGAGAAAGCATTAATTAAGTTTAAGTATGTTGTTGATTTAAGCGGTATGAAGGTGTTAATAGTTGATGATATTGTAGATACCGGTGAGTCTTTAATACTTGCTAGGGACTTCATCAAGAATGAGTGGAGGCCTGAGGAAGTTAAAATAGCTACGTTGCAGTGGATTTCCCCAGTAGCTAAGTTAAAACCTGATTACTACTTAATAGAGGTTAAAGAGTGGGTATGGTTCCAATACCCGTGGACTAGACTTGAAGATACTACACAATTCATTAAGAGGATGTTGTCTGAGGAAGGTGTTAATAAGAAGGAATGGACATTAGATGAAATCATAAGTAAGTTTAAGGAGTATTACGGTATTGATGTAGGTTTAGAATATTATAAGGATGCCTTAGAGATGCTACAGTCCATCAACTTCTTAACGTTTATGAATGGTAAGTATATACTTAAGTCTTAATTGGATAACTACTTAAACTCTTAAGTTTTTCCTCAGCTATTAATTCAGCCTCCCTAATGATATTTTTAGCGTCGTTAACAGCTACTATATTTACTTCCGAATCTCTGAAAGTACCTCTAGTCTCATGTATTAAATCATTAACTTTATCCTCAATATCCTCAACAATTATGGATATCTCAGGTATATTCTGTGCGTAATTCCTTAACTCCTTAACCACCTCCTTAATAGTTGTTAAATCCTTAACTGTTAAGTTGATGATTGTTAAAGTTTCAACCCTAGTAATGAGTACTTCAAGGATTGCAGACATCTTAGCTAATGACTTAGCTAGATTAACTAAACTATCTACTTCCTTAAGTAATCTCCTACCATCACTACCTTCAATACCTAGATAATTCACTTTATCCTTAATACCCTCAATCTTAGACTCAACCTTACTCAATAAGTAGCTTACCCTACCATGACATAGCTTAAGATAATATAACAGTCTAACAAGGTCATACCTACTATCGGCTTTCCTCTTAAAAATTATTAACACCCTCATCTAAACTTATCAGACAATATTTAAGTGCTTTACCGTCCATTAGATGGTATGCCTTCTCTATATTAGAGAATAATGATCACCAATTAATATGCAATATCTCAGAAATGCATTACCTGAGGAAAATTTATAAGTTGTTTAGGAGTTAATAATTCTTGGAATCTTAACCCGCCGTAGCTCAGCGGTAGAGCGCCCGGCTGTAGTGTGAGGGCGTGGTTACCGGGTGGTCGGGGGTTCGAATCCCCCCGGCGGGACCTAACAATATATTTAACATCTACGGTGATGTCCATAGATAACGACTTACTTACTTCATATAAGGTTTTGAATGATGAGAGAACCTGTAGAAGCATTGATAACTTAAATGTAGTTGTTATAGGATATACCTACGACCCATCACATGATTCATATCTACTAGCATCTAGATGTACGTATTTAGGTAGGGTTGTAGATTTAGGTTGTGGTTCTGGTTACTTAACAGCTAAGTTGGTTAGTGTAGGGAATGAAGTTTTATCTATAGATTTAAGTCCTTATGCTGTATTAAGTACTAAAGAAACTTTAATTACTAATAACCTCTATAATGAGTACGTCCATATAATCCAAGGGGATGGTCTGAAAATGTTAAGACCTAGTAAGAGTTTCAACGCCGTATTCGTAAATCCTCCATACCTACCAGTTAAAGAATTTAATGATTGGTTAGGGAGGACGTGGTCTGGAGGTGATGAAGGTGTTGAAGTGTTTCTAAAAATGATTGAGGGTGTTGAGGATATTTTAAGAGATGATGGTATGATCTACTTCATATCTTCAACACTATCTAATATTGAGAAGGTTGTAGAACATTTAAGAGGTAAGGGGTTTAAAGTTGATGTAATCGATCAGTTATGCTTCTTCATGGAATGTATAAAGCTACTAATCGCTGTGAGGGAATTAAAACAGGACAGAAGTAATTAATGTGTTATAGACTTCCATAACGGTTATTAACTTGAGTTCACGTCAATAATACCTGATATCGCTATGAACTCCTTAAAAATTCTATTAATTTAATACGTGATTCCATATCAATCAGAAACTCCCTTAAGTCCTCTAATAACTTCCTAGCTACATCGACTTTATGCCTAATACCTGGTATTAACGCGTCAGGATAGTCTAGACCTCTAACTCCTTCATATATCTCGTTAGCTATGTTGAAGTATACCCAAGCCTCTGAGATATTATTTAACCTGATTAAATTCAGTATATACCTTTTAATCTCCCCGATTAAGTCTAGAATACCTTGGAGGTATGGTATGTAGTGGACCCCTACCTCCTCAGGGGATTTAAGACATCTAAACTTAACTATATTTAAGAACTGTAGGGCTTCTACATACTCTGAAAGAGCTGTTAAGTAAAGGTTTGAATACTTAAGTTCTGGATGTAGACTGAGCTTACTATCTAGTTCATCTATCTTAAGCTTTAATTTACGTAGTAATTCCTCAGCCTCATCAAGCCTACCAGTATGTACGTATGTGATGGCCAAGCCCGACTCACGTACTATGTCTCTAGTAGCTCTAATAACCAACTCTCTAACCTCATCTTTAATCTTTAAGACCTCATCTATAGCTTTAACATATGTAGATATACTCACTGGAGACTCCGGTGGATATTAGTGGAGTAGCTTATTATTCCTTTTTACCTCCTTAATCACCTACTGTAGTCTAAACATTTTCGACTTATGTAAGCATCACCAACTCTAACGTAATCATCTTCAGGTGTTAGCTTAGGATATGATTCATAGACAGTACAGTCAGGAATACCGGCCTGAATAAACGCTCTATGTCTATTCAAACAGCTTTCACACCTACCGCAGTGGTACGTACCACTTAAATAACAACTCCAAGTACTGTATATAAGTTTACCTAAGACCCTATAACCTCTTCTTAAATTCTCATACTTCTTCAAACCCTCACGACTTGGACTCCATATCTCAACCTTCCTACTACCCCTGAAGTGACATATCCTTAAGGCTGTCTGTAAAGCCTCAATACACTCTGGTGAGCAGTCAGGGTATTTAGGCTCCCCCGTATCTACTCTAGGTTCGACGTCGTCATAGTGAGCACCGTAGATCACATATTCAGCACCGACCGTATAGGCATATGCTGTAGCTATTGAAAGTAAGACTACATTCCTAATCGGTACAACTACTGTGGGTTCGTAGTCTGAGCTAACACTTACTGACTCATCAGTTAACTGAAGACCTCTCCATAAATCCCTCATGAATGATATATCTATAACTTTAAACTCTAAGACCTTACCATCAATACCTAACTTATTAATCTCATCAACTAAGTACTTAGCTATACTTACTTCCTTAACACCCTTCTGACCGTAATTGAATGTAAGTACATGTGCGTTATACCCTTTAACTAACCATTGAGCTAGGTAGGAGATACTATCAATACCACCACTTACTATAGCTACGAGTAATCTACTCATCACTCATCACTACACACATTAAGTAGGTGTGTTAGTAAGTAGTTTACGTAGGTTTTCATTAATTGGTTTCTCAGCAATTCCTACCTCAGTGATTACAGCTGATACTAGCTCTGGTGGTGTTATATCGAATGCTGGATTCATAACTTCTACATTAGGTAACGTGATTAACACCTTACCTAATACATACCTTACTTCATTAGGGTCTCTCTCCTCAATAACTACGTCGTCAACGACAGTCTTAGTATCTATGGTAGATGTAGGTGCTGCTACGTAGAAAGGTATTTTATGTCGATCGGCTACTACAGCTATCGTATACGTACCTATCTTATTAATTACATGACCTGAAGTTAAGATCCTATCAGCACCTACAATCACCTTATCTACTAAACCCTTACTCATGACGTAGCCAACCATGTTATCAGTAATTAACTTAACAGGGATCCCCTCCTTACTTAACTCCCAAACAGTTAACCTCGCACCCTGGAGTACTGGTCGAGTCTCAGTAGCTATGACTTTAATCTTCTTACCTGAATACCATGCTGCTCTAATAATACTTAAGGCTGTACCGTACCCAGCAGTTGCTAAAGCACCAGCATTACAATGAGTTAATACGACATCACCATCCTCAATTAATCTAAGACCGTTAAGCCCTATCCTCTTATTAACTTCTAAATCCTCATTATATATTCTAATAGCTTCATTAACTATAACCTCCTTAAGCCCTTCAACACTACCTAAGTAGTTATCAACTAACTTCTTAATCCTATCTAAAGCCCAGAATAAGTTAACAGCTGTAGGTCTAGTCCTACTAAACCTACTTATAACTTTAGATATGTAGGTCTTAAACTCGTCTAAGTTATTACCACTGAATTTACGTGCTGCTAGAGCTATACCGAATGCTGCAGCAACTCCTATAGCTGGAGCTCCTCTAATCTCCATCCTCTCAATAGCGACTGCAAGTCTCTCATAATCATCACTCTCAACGTAAACCTCCTCATGCGGTAGTAACATAGTGTTTAACCATCTAACCTTATCACCAAGCCATTCAATAGTCTTAACCTCCATAGTAATACCTAGTTATGAGGGTAGAATACACAGTTATAAGTTTAAAAACAACCTCAATTAGGTAGTTTAGTGATGATTGTAATTACGGTTAAAGACGGTAAATTCGTGGTTAGTAGTGGGTTTAGTGAGGTTAAGGAGCTTAGTATAGGTAATTACGTTAAATCATTAGGTAGTGTAGTATTGGATATCTCAGAGGTTGCCTACATAATCTATAAGGGTTTAGGTAAGTTAATGATTGATTCTGAGGAATTATCACTTGATGACCTCTTCACTAGATATTCTAAAAGCCCTAACGACTGGATTAAGTTTGTAGTCTTACATGATTTGAGGGAGAGGGGTAGGAAGGCTAGAGCTGGTTTCTCAGATAACTCATTAATCTACGAATACAACGGTAAGTACTTAGTCTATGTGTGTGAGGAGAACTCACCAATAACACCTAACGACTTAGTCAGTTGGGTCTCATCAGCTCTATCGAAAGGTTATCAACCCTTAATAGCTGTTGTCGACGCTCACGGAGACGTCACTTACTATGAATTACTTAACGTGAGAGCTCATGAGTTGAAGGAGGTGATTGTTTGATGAGGATTAAGGTAGAACCAGTTAGGGGTTTAAGAGATGTACTACCGCCTGAGTCAGAGGTTTTCAGAGTATTAGTAAATAAGTTCGTAAGTGTTGTTAGGTCTTACGGATATCAAGAAGTCATACCACCAACTATAGAGTTATTTGAGTTATTCGCTACTAAGTCAGGTCCTGAGATAAGTAGGTCTATGTATGTCTTTAAGGATAAGGCAGGTAGGGAAGTATGTTTAAGACCTGAATTAACGGCTAGTGTTGTTAGGATATACATAAGGTCCCTACTAGCTGAGGTGAAGCCCATAAAGTTATTCTACGTAGGTAACGCATTTAGATATGAAGAACCTCAACTAGGTAGGTATAGAGAGTTCACCCAAGTAGGTGTTGAATTAATAGGTGATGATAGTATCTACTCAGATATAGAGTTATTTCTGATATTGAGAGATTACTACAGGTCCTTAGGCTTAAAGGAATACTTAATCAAGATTAATGACGTAGGTATTCTAAGAGGTTTATTTAACTTATGGGGTATTAATGAAGATACTCAAGACTTAATACTCCATTACATGGATAAGGGATTATTCGATAATGCGACTTCATTAATCCGTAATAATACTAAAGCTGATTTAGGATTATTTAATGAGTTAACCAGTATTAAGACTGAAGAACCTGAGGACTTAATTGTTAAGTCATCCAGCATCAACCTACCTGAAGGTATTAGTGAGAGGGTTAGGAGGTTATATGAGGTTACATCAATAATTAAGAAATTAGGTATTAATAAGGTATTAATAGACTTAAGTTTTGCTAGGGGTTTAGCATATTATACAGGACTGATATTCGAGATCACCGTACCGAATTTAAACATAAGTATCGGTGGTGGTGGTAGGTATGATAAGTTGGTTGAACTTTATGGAGGTCCTCCAACACCTGCTACAGGGTTTGCGTTAGGTGTTGAGAGGACTTACCTAGCTCTGAAGAACTTAGGTCTTACTGAGAACTTATTAAACGATGTTAAAGTCATGATCATATCCTTAGTCAATGATTACGTATATGTTGATAAAGTTGCAACCTCCTTAAGAAGTCTTAACTACATCACTAACGTAAGATTCGTTAGTAAGGGCAGGTTAGGAGATCTTTTAGGTGTAGCCAGTAGGAAAGGTTATAGATATGTCGTCGTTATCGGTGAGAAAGAAGTCAGTACTGGTAAGGTAAGTGTTAAAGACTTATTAAATAGACGTCAAGAAGATGTTGAAGTAGATAACATAGTTAAGTATTTCGGTGGTAGTTAATGAATTTAGAGGAGGTTGTAGATGTTGAGGTAAGTCCTGAGTTAAGCGTTAAAGAACTCATAGAAATTTACGGAAGAGTCCACGGGTTCGTTGCAGGACACCTTTACGAAGCTATCAAAATCCTAGATGAGATGTTATACAATACTGACTTAAGATTCTTATCATTTACAGGTAATTTAATCTCTACAGGTTTGAGGGGTTTAATAGCTCAGTTAATTTCTGAGGAAGTATTTAATGTTGTAATAACTACATGCGGTACTGTAGACCATGATATAGCTAAGTCTTTAGGGGGTAAGTACTTAAAGAGTTCATTCGATGTTGATGATAGTAAGTTGAGGGAGTTAGGCTACCATAGAATAGGGAATATAATAGTACATCAAAACCATTACGGTAAGTTGATAGAAGAGTTTGTTAAGGGTTTAATAAGTGATTTAGTGAGGATGAAGAATGTATGGGGTGTTAGGGAATTACTCCGTGAGGTAGGTTTGAGACTTAATGATAGGAAGTCAATACTCTACAATGCCTCCAGACATAACGTCCCAGTATATGTCCCAGGTATAGTTGATGGTGCTTTCGGGACAGCCCTCTTCATACAATCACAGTTCTACGACTTCAGATTAGACCTGTTTAAGGATATGAAGGAGTTATCAGACCTAGTATTTAGTTCTAAGAAGTCAGGTGCGTTAATAATTGGTGGTGGTATAAGTAAGCATCATACACTATGGTGGAATCAATTTAAGGATGGCTTAGACTATGCAGTATATATAACTACTGCTAATGAGTGGGATGGGAGTTTAAGCGGTGCTAGGACTAAAGAAGCTATTAGTTGGGGTAAGATAAGCACCTCAGGTAAGCATGTAGTAGTATACTCTGACGCTACAGTAGTCTTACCTATAATAGCCGTATACCTAATCTCTAAGAAGAGAGAATAACCACCCCCAACCAGTAACATCAGTTTATATACTGTACAGACGTCCTCTTAAATCATAGTACGTTGCATCAGTTATAACTACATCAACACTACTACCTACTCTTAAGTCTTCATGTATTACTACTGGTTTATAATTATATGTCCTACAGATTAATGAATTCCTCCTAAACCCTTTAGCTACTACTAAGACCTTAGCTAAACTCCCAACATACTCCTTATTTATCTTCATACCTACCTCCTCAACAATCCTCGTTAGTTGGGAAGACCTCAACTTCTTAACTCCCTCACTTACTTGAGGCATTGCTGAAGCCTCAGTTCTAGGTCTTGGAGTATACTGTGCTATATGTACTTTATCTGGTTGTACCTCATTAATCACCTTAACAGTATTCTCGAATTCTTCATCACCTTCACCTGGATGCCCGACTATTACATCTGTAGCTATTGATATCCCAGGTATCTTCCTCCTTAACTCCCTAACTATACCTACGAACGTGTCTACTGAGTACTTCCTATTCATTATCTTAAGTACCTTGTCATCACCGCTTTGGAGGGGTATGTGGAGGTATTTAAACACCTTAGGTTCTTTAAGAACCTCAATTAACTCATCAAGAATTGGTTCTATGGTATCAGGGTTCGCCATACCTACTCTAATCATGTAATTACCATCAACGTTATCTATAATCATCCTAAGGAGTTTAGGTAGGTTTACATTTCCTAGGTCTAGACCGTAAGATGCTGTATCCTGAGCTGTTAACTCAACCTCTACAACACCCTTACCTACTACCTCCCTAACAACACCTACTATTAACTCAGGTTTATAGCTTACTAACCTCCTACGTGCTAACTTAACTATACAGTATGAACAATTACCTAAGCAACCCTCAGCTATAGGTATTGAAGCTATGGCTCCCTCAACACTACATACTAGTTTTGAAGTATCTCTAACACCTATTATTAAGTTAACTATTGAGTTAGACTCTACAGCATCTACTATCCTAACGATATTTTGAGGTGATATCAATGATGCTGTAGGGACTACCTGCTTCAAAGTATATGGTTGTGTAGCAACCATACATCCAGTAATTACTAACTTCTTATTCAGCCTGCTTAACTCCTTAAGCCTCTTTAAAATCCTCTCCTCACTATCCCTACGGACTGTACATGTATTAACCACTACTACATCAGCATCTGAAACTTCTCCAACGATTTCATGACCCCTACTAATCAGTAACGCCTTCATTAATGATGAATCAGCTTTATTTAACGCACATCCGTAAGTCTCTATATATACTCTCATCAATACCTAGTTTTGCTACACTATCTATGAATTTAAAAGTTTAGCATTCGTAATATCCTTAGGTGAGAGTATAGCTGATGTGTTAAGATATGAAGACCTACTAGATAGACTTTACAGTAGATTGCCTACTAAAGGACCTACACAACCTATAGAGCTACCACAATTAGATGTAGTTCATGTAGGGCTACACACACATATTAAGAACTTTAAAGAAGTTTGTGATAGGATTAGGAGGGAGCCTAGGATCGTTATGAGGTACTTACTTAAGGAATTAGCTGCTAAGGGTTCTTTAGACGATTCTAATAACTTAACAATATTTAGTAGGATCTCATCACAAACCCTTAACACATTATTTAACAGATTCTTAATGAGTTATGTTAGATGTAGTACCTGCGGCTCCTTCGATACTATACTTAAGAAGCAGGGTAAGGTCTGGATAATATCGTGTCTAGCGTGTGGTGCTGAAACACCTGTAAAGCCTGTCTAGTGTTGAGGTACTATGTACATCTACATTAAAATCCATTACGAGGGAGGGAATCCTGTAGTACTTGCAGCATGTGATGAAGACTTAATAGGTAAGGTGATGAAGGAGGGAGATATAATATTAGATGTAAGTGTTGATTTCTTTAAGGGGTTTAAAGTCCAGGTGGATGAACTACCTCAGTACTTAGAGAGTGTTATGTCAGCTATATTAATAGGTGAGAACGTAGTTAGTAAGGCGATCGAGAGTGGTTACGTACATCCCGAGACAGTGTTAAGAGTTAATAACGTACCCTACGCACACTTTATTAAGATTTAGGGGGATTGTTTGAGAAGGTTTTGTGTGAAATGTGGTGTTGAAGAGCCTGAATTAATCATAGATAGGTTATGTGTGAAGTGTTTTATTGATGAGGGTAGAGCTATAAAGCCTCCTAACAACGTTGAGTTAGTTATATGTCCTATCTGCGGTTCTGTTAAATACGGTAATAAGTGGTTAGAGGCTGTAGACCTTCATGACTTCATTAAAGACTTAATACTGAGAGGTACTAACTTCCATAAAGATTTTAAGTTAACATCTTTAGAAGTCAGTATAGTTGATAATAAAGTAGTAGCACGTTTTAGAGGGTCTATACTAGGTGTTGAGGTGTCTAAGGACTACTCCATAGACTTAATAGTTAATAAGGTTTTATGTCAGCAATGTTCTAGGATTAAAAGTGGTTATTATGAGGCCTTAATTCAGATACGGACACTACTTAATCCTTTGAGGGAGTATTTAAGGGATAAGATTGACGATATGATGAGGTCTACACCCATCTCTAGATACGTTTCAGAGATAGAACACGTTAGAGAAGGTATTAACGTTAAGGTATTGAGTCAAGGTATTGCTAGGAAGTTAGCTAACGACTTAACTAGTATGTATGGGGGAGTCGTTTTAGAGTCGTGGAAGGGTACTACAACATCTAGTAGTGGTAAGAAGACCTCAAAACTTACGATCTCTGTTAAGTTAGTAGGTTTACTACCAGGTGACTTCGTAGTCTTTAAGGACAGAGTTGGTGTCATAGACAGCGTATCTAAGGAATTAATTAAGGTCTTGATGTTAGACTCTGGTGAGTTAGTGAAGTTGAGGGTTCAGGACTTAAATACTAATGAGTTAAGGTTATTAAGTAATGATGAGTATGAGTTAGTTAGTGCTTATATAGATGGTGTAGTTAGTGGTAAGGTCTTAGTTAAGGATTTAGTTAGTGGTAAGACCTACGAACTACCTATGGTAGGTGATGTCAGAGTTGGTTCTAAGGTTAAGTTATTAATTTATAGGGATAGAATTTACTTAGTTAATACTAGGAAGTGATTATGGATGAGTAAGAAGGATAAAACCAACGAAACTAAGGAGTTGTTGACTCCAGCTGAAGGTGAGGTTATATGTGTTGTTACTGATATTATAGGAGCTAATTACGTAAGAGCTACCTGTATGGATGGAGTTACTAGGGTCTGTAGGATTCCTGGTAAGTTGAGGAAGAAGGTATGGATAAACATTAAGGATGTTGTATTAGTAGCTGTTTGGGAGTTTCAGAAAGATAGAGGTGATATAGTTCATCGTTACGAGAGGTCTGAACGTAAGAAGTTGATAGAGTTAGGATTGCTTAGTAAGGAGTTATTAGAGGGTGGTTCTGAATAGGTAGTAAAGACATTGATAAGTATTTAGATATATACTACAGAGTTACTGGTAAGGAAAGGAGGGAAGTTGATAAGGACTTATTTGAAACTGTTGAAGAGGTCTTTGATTCAGCTACAGTATTAGCTGTTATTGAGTTAAGTAGGAGGAAGGTTATTTACGAACTTAAAGGTGTTGTAAGTGCTGGTAAGGAGTCAAGAGTTTATTGGGGTAAGTCTTTTAAGGGTGAGGATCTAGCTGTTAAGATATACTTAACATCATCTGCTGAGTTTAGGAAGGGGATGATTAAGTATTTAGTAGGGGATCCTAGATTTAAGACCATACCCAAATCTACTAGGAAGTTAGTGATCACATGGGCACGTAAGGAGTTTAAGAATTTAAGTCTTATGTACGACGTAGGTGCTAGAGTTCCTAAACCTATAGCTCAGTATGAGAATGTGTTAGTTATGGAGTTCTTAGGTGAGGATGGTGTTAGAGCACCACTACTTAAGGAAGTCACATTAGAATCTAACGAATATGAGGAAATATTCTATGAATTAATCGAGGATGTGAGGAAGATCTATAGATATGCTGGTTTAGTACATGGAGACTTAAGTGAGTATAATGTAATGATATACCGTGGAAAACCGTATATAATAGATGTTAGTCAGGCAGTAAAGACGACACATCCAAATTCCTACGACTTACTAGTACGTGATATAGGGAACTTAGTTAGATTCTTCAGAAGTGTTGGTGTTAACACCCCTGAAGTTAATGAGTTATTTGAGTATATTATCGGTGAGAAGTTAGGTGAGTTAAGTGAGGGTTAGTTCAGAGCTAATTGATGATCTTGTTAATAAGCTTAAATTAATTTCTTAAGAGATCTCAGTTATGGTGTAGTAAGTGAGCTCTAAGGATGTGAAGCCTCAGGTATTACCTGGAGTTCTGAAGATGTATGTTAGAGTACCTCCAGAGAGGATTAAGGTTTTAGTAGGTAGTAAGTATGAGGTCATTAAGGAATTAGAGGCTAGGACTCAAACTAAGATAAAAATAGATGAGGTAAACTGTTATGCTACTATAGAACCAGCATCACCTAATACACCAGTCATTAACGTTATGAAGGCTAAGGAATTCATAAACGCTATAGCTGTAGGTTTCACACCTGAGAAGGCTTGGAGGTTATTAGATGAGGATCAGATACTCATAGTTATAGATTTAAAGAAAGTTGTTGGTGATTCTCAAAACCACTTAACAAGGGTGAAGGGTAGGATCATCGGTGAGGATGGTAGGGTTAAGAAGAATATAGAGGAGATCACCGGTACGTATATATCGATCTACGAAGACTTCATAGCTATTATAGGTGATTATGAGAGTGCTGACGTAGCTAGGAATGCTATAGAAATGCTAATCCAAGGTAGACAACACTCAACAGTATATAAATACCTAGATAAGGCAGTCCACGAACTTAAAAGTAAACGTACCTCAAGCTTATGGTATAACGAACCTAGGTAGATACTACCTTATAATAATGTGATGAGGTAATGTAGCTGATCGGTGATGTAGGGCCAAAGCTCTGAACACTATATTATAAATATTAATACGTTATGGTGGGCCCGGGGGGATTTGAACCCCCGACCTACGGGTCTCTTCTCTCCAGTCCTATATCATCCCGAATCGGTCTTTAGACCCGTAGTTGATGAACTGGAGCCTCGGCTAATAATCCGCCGCTCTACCTGGCTGAGCTACGGGCCCACCACAGCTCATCAAATTACTTATACAGTGTAGAGTTTATATATGTTTAACCTTAGTTAATTATGGTTAAATCCATGAGTAGATACTTACTAAGGTGTAGGGAATGCGGTACTGTGTGGGAGTTAAGGGTTAGTTATAGTCTTAAAGACTTTCAACAGCTATATCATTACTGTAGCGTATGCGGTAAAAACACATTCCACGATATAGTTAGGAATGAGTCAGCGGAGGTACATGACATCATAGGCAACAGATGATAGAATTTCATCATCTAATTAACATATGATAATGTGGTTAATTAATTTATC
This sequence comes from Desulfurococcaceae archaeon, assembly GCA_020832985.1. Taxonomy (GTDB): domain Archaea; phylum Thermoproteota; class Thermoprotei_A; order Sulfolobales; family NBVN01; genus CAZZLT01. The sequence goes on from JAJHRE010000001.1 coordinate 85,321, forward strand.
TTAACTATGTCGGTAGTTCCTTTAAGTAACTTAATGTAGGTCTTAACGATAGGTAAGGGGGTAAGGTGGAGTCAACTCTTGGGAACCCTTCCAACTCTTTATTAACTGTGTTAATAAGTTCATCAACATCCATAACTTTCTGTATTCCTGTAGACCTTATTCTGACGTTGACGTTCCTAGTCTTAAACTCCCTATCACCTATAACTACTACGTAGGGTATCCACTCAACACCTGCATCTCTAATCTTTTTAGCTAGTGTTAGGTCTCTATCATCTAAGTCAGCCCTGATACGATTAGCTAGTAACTTCTTTAATACCTCGTTCGCGAACTCCATATAGTCCTTAGATAGAGGTATTACTCTCACCTGAATAGGTGCTAACCACGTAGGTATGTTTGGAGTCTTACCCTGTTCTTCATCTTGAACAGCTTTATCTAATATAGCGTAGATATACCTCTCGATAGACCCTATAATTGCTGTATGTATTATTACCGGGTACCTCTCAACACCGTTCTCATCAACATATTTAATGTTAAATCTTGCTGCATTACCTATATCTATCTGGAATGTAGCTATTTCCCTAGGCCTCTTAAGACTATCTATAATGATGTACTCGACGTTAATCACCCAGTAGTAAATCCCTGACGGATACACTACGATCAGGCCTGGCTTACCTATACCTCTAATTAACTCTACTATGTAGTCTCTATGCGACTCGAAGAAATCTTCAGTGACGTTATATATAGCTACATAACTCCTACCTAACTTACCTACCTCCTCTAAGATCTTATCCTGAACTCTGAATGAGAACTTCTTAGCCTCATCTAAATCCTTAAGCAGTACGTGTAGGTCAGGCATGTAGAACTTCCTCAACCTAAAACAAAGTACTAACTCCCCCTTCTGTTCAAATCTATAGCTATCAGCAACTTCGAAAACACCTAATGGTAATCCCTTATAGCTTATGATCCAGTCTTTAATCATAGCGAATTGTTGATGACAAGCAGCGTACCTCATAACTAACTTACCGCCTTCAGACTCAACCTCATAGAGTCTATCACCGAATAGTTCAGCATGTTCCCTAATCGGTTTGTACTTGAGGTTAAACATGTTAGTACCCATAACCCTAATTACCGGAATTCCTAACGACTTAGCAACCATCCATGAGTACTCCCTAACAGCTTCAACCATAGTTGTTGCATGCGGTTCATACCTCATATGACCGCTATCAGACATCGATTCCCACTCAAACCCGAACTTCCTACAAACATCGAATAATCTAGACTTACCCCCAGGTAACTCCTTCTTGAAAACCTCCTTCTCTACTAAGATTCTAAGGTCCTCCTCATCAGGTTTAAACACGTAGTCCTCAGGTTTAAACACCTGACCCTCAGGCGTTAGTATGTAGTACTTCCTCTCAATAGTAACCCTCTTAGATATTTCCTCAGGTTTATACTCCCTAGACAACTCTGAGAGTGGGTGTCCATAACACTTCATACTAAATGCTTTATACCATCCAAACGGTGCCCTATATACGTTAACACCCCTCCCCCTAAACGACTCCTCCAATCGATTTAACACTTGAATAGCTTCTTCAGGACTTGCTAACTTCGATGAGAGGTGAGCGTATGGGTATATCAACAGTGTTGAAGCCTTAACCTTATTAAAAACATCGAGGACGTCATCAACAACCTTAGGCATTAATAACTCAAGAGACTTATAATCACCTTCCTCAACAGTAGTGAAAACAACTAAGACATTTCTAAACTCACCACTAGTACTTAATAATGGTTCAGCACTTTCTACAGCTTTCTCACGGGTCTCATACCTAAACTCCTCCGCATGAATTAAGAGCGTTCGCAATTTTACCACTCCTATTTGAATTTATAAGAGGATTTAAAAACTGAGTTTCCAACTATGTTAATACATTAATAGCTAATTCTTAAAATGCTGTATGGGTTATAGTATTAATGGCTGATTTGGTGATTTAAGTGACTAATGTATTAGTTAATGAACGCGGTGCTGTATTAATCAATAAGTTATTAAGTATTGATGGGCATGAAAACAGTATTTCAAGAGTTGTAACACATGTACATTCAGACCATATTAAGGATTTAGATAAGAGTTTAACCATCTGTAAGAACTTAATAGGTACTCCATTAACTCTGGACTGGTTAGTTGAGTTAGGGTATAAGATACCTAGTGACTACATCATAAAAATGGATTACGGGTCTAGGGTAAGTATCGGTGAGTTGAAGTTGGAGTTGGTAAAGGCCTTACACATACCCGGTTCTTCACAGGTGGTAGTAACTGATGAGGATGGGTTGAAGATAGTGTATACAAGTGATTTTAAGAAGCCTGGAATACATACTCCAATATTAGAAGCTGATATACTGGTGTTAGATGCTGTTTACGGTAATCCGAACTACGTTAGGGAATTTGATGAGTATATAGAGGATATACTCACTGATTTAGTTAATCAACTACTTAGTAAGGGTCCGGTAATCATATATGGATACCACGGTAAACTTCAGGAGGTTATGCAGTTATTTAGAGATAAGGGAGTTATAGCACCTTACGTATTACCACCTAAAGTATATAACATGACTAGAATAGCTGAGAAATACGACTTAAGAATTAAGGACTACGTATTGTTAGGGAGTAATGAAGGTGCTGAGGTAATTAAGAGTGGTTGGTTCTTACTATTCACACATGTAAGTAGTAGTAACTATGTGAAGAAGATGAAGGCCTCAGAAGTCATATTGAGTGGTTGGGAGTTTAAAAAACCTTACAGATACTTAGGCAATAATAGGTGGTTAGTTGCCTTCAGCGATCATGCAGATTTCAAAGGATTGATACATTACGTAGTCAACTCTAACCCTAAGACAGTTATAGTAAACTCCGTTAGGAGTACTTACGCAGATTTGTTTGCTAATGAAGTGAGGAAGATAACTAAGAAAGACTGCATAGTAATGCCGTAGCGAGTTCTCTAATAGTTGTAATTAAGTGTAAGTAGCTACCATCTTTAACCCTGTCAATAGTATCTGATGTTTAGCGGAGTTGGGCTTCGGTGGGTTTATTAGCATCACCCATACCCAGTCGAGCCTAACGTCATGAGGCTCCCATCTGAGGGTATACACTCATCACCACTCAACACACCTCATCACAGTACGGAATAAATAGTTGCAAGTATCCACAGGTACTTAAACTTATTGTCCATTCAGCAACAGTCTTTAAATAAACTCTATGGGTTATGAGGGAAGTAAGTTTAATAGATTCATTTTAAAAAGTTTATAATGGTTAGGAAGTGAGATATTGAGTGAGGGGAAGATAAAGAAGATTGAGGATTTAGGTATCAGCTCAACTATTGTTAATAAGTTGAGAGAAGCTGGTTATAAGACATTAGAAGCTTTAGCAGCTGCTAACGTTAATGAGTTAGCTACTGTTGTAGGTATACCATTACCTACAGCTCAGAGGATAGTTAATCAGGCTCGTGAGGCTTTAGGTCTTAAGTTTAAGACTGCTTTAGAGCTTAAGAAGGAGAGGTTAGGGGTTAAGAAGATAACTACAGGTTCTAGGAATTTAGATAACCTATTAGGGGGTGGTGTAGAGGTTAAGACCATAACTGAATTCTTTGGTGAGTATGGTACTGGTAAGTGTTTCTCTGGGGATACTAAGGTGTTATATATTGATAACGGTGTTAATGAAGAACCGATAGAGTATATGTATGAGAAGTATAGGAGGTTATTTAATGAGGTAGAGTACGACCATGGATATTTAGTGAGGTTAGAGGGTGTTTACGTATTAACAGTTATTAATAATGAATTAAGTATTGTTAGGGCTGACGGTATATATAGAGAGGTGGTAAGGGATATATATGAGGTTAAATTAGATAGTGGTTTAGAACTGTTGGTTACACCTAACCATCCAGTACTTACTTATAGGGGAGGGAGTTTAAGGTGGTGTTTAGCAAGGGAGTTAGATAGGGGTGTTACTGTCGTCGGTGTTGAGGGTGTTGAAGACCTCATAAAACATGTAGATTTAGGGGATGCTCATCAAGGACGTCTTAATGAGTTAGGCAGCTTATCCCATCATATAATACAGAGTGTGAGGCGGGTAAGATATGATGATTACGTCTACGATTTAGTAGTACCTAGTACTCACTACTTCATATCTCCTGAAGGCTTAATACTACATAATACTCAACTCTGTCATCAACTCTCAGTAAATGTTCAACTACCGCTTGAGAAGGGAGGACTTGGTGGGAGGGCTTTATACGTAGATAGTGAAGGTACGTTTAGGTGGGAACGTATTGAGGCTATGGCTAGAGGTGTGGGGATAGACCCTGATAAGGCTATGGAGAACATAATATATATTAGAGCCATTAATAGTGACCATCAGATAGCTATCATTGATGAGATTATGGAGTTAATACCTAAGGAGAATATAAGGCTGATAGTTGTTGATTCAGTAACAGGTCATTTTAGGGCTGAGTACCCCGGTCGTGAGAACTTAGCAGTTAGGCAGCAGAAACTTAATAGACATCTCCATCAACTTAATAGGATAGCTGATATGTATGATGTAGCTGTTGTAGTTACTAATCAAGTCATGGCTAGACCTGACGTATTCTACGGAGACCCTACACAAGCTGTAGGTGGTCACGTGTTAGCGCATGCACCAGGTGTTAGAGTTCAATTAAGGAGGAGTAGGGGTAATAGAAGAATTGCTAGGATAGTTGATGCCCCACACCTCCCAGAAGGTGAGGCGGTATTTGCAATTACTGAGGTAGGTATTAGAGATGTTGAGGAATGAACTTAAGTACGGGGATGCCTACAGCCTTAATACCTATAACAATTACTTTATCCACATTAATAATTGCGACATACTATGATCTAAAGTCTAGAGAGATTAGTGAGTATGTATGGGTACCAGCACTGATATTTTCATCAATATTCACATACTTAGTAATAAGACCTAACATATTAGTCCTTATATTTTCATTAATACCTGCAGCGATACTCTTACTACTAATGTTTTTAGGTATGATAGGGGGTGCAGACTTCCTAGCACTACTACTAATATCTATCTCAACACCGTACTTAAATGTAATACCTATATCAATGCTTACACTACTACTCTCAGCGTTAATACCATCCTCACTAGTACTGTATAACTTCATCATTAACCTCACATTATGTAGAGACCTAATGGAGGGACTTAAATGTAGTAGTACTCATAAACTCTCCCTAATATTCTTAAGTAGGCCTATGAAGGTAAGTAAGTTTTTAAAGAGTAAGTTCATGTATCCGTTAACCATAGTTAAGTGCTCAACTAATGAATTCGTAGTTAAGTGTAGGACAAGCTTCAATATTGAGGAGGATTTCAAGGAACATATAAGAGATGTTATGAAGTGTTTGGAATTAGGGTATGTAAGTAATGATGATTATATATGGGTAACTCCAGCATTACCTCATATCCTCTTCATAACTATCGGTTATATACTTGCGTTGGTAATACCTGAAGAAATTATTTATAAGGTGTTTAACCTATTATTGATGTACTTTAGGTGAAGTATGTGAGGGTGTTATGGGCTCCCTGGCGTATGAAGTATATTAGTAAGCCTCAGAGTGAGGTATGTATATTTTGTGAAGCTAGGTATAGACCTGATAACGAATGCTATGTAGTTTTTAGGGGTAGTAAGTCTTTTATAATGTTGAACCTCTACCCATATAATACAGCGCATGTGATGGTAGCACCTTACAGACATGTTAACTCCTTCGAATTACTTGATGATGATGAACTACTTGATTTAATGAAGATGGTTAAACTATCTATAAAGGCTATAAGTATGGAGTATAAACCTCAAGGATTTAATGTCGGTGTTAATTTAGGTCATGTAGCTGGGGCAGGTGTTGAAGGCCATCTACATATCCATGTAGTACCTAGATGGTTAGGTGATACGAACTTCATGCCAGTAATATCATCAACTAAGGTAATTCCTGAAGATATTAATGAGACTTTCTCCAGGTTGAGGAAAACTATTACAAAAATAGTTGGTAGTGATTAAAAATTAAATTACTTCTTTAGTATACCTGCGTATCTAGCCCAGTAGTAGAGTGCTCCTAAAGCTTTTACAGCTCTTTCAGGCTGTGAGAAGAATGTCGGTACGTTAGCATGTTCTTCAATATATTCTACAGCCTGTAATGTCTCAGGTATATCACCACTCATCGAAACCACTATAGGCTTCTCAATCCCTTTAGCTCTAGCCTCATTAACAGCATCAACTACAGCTTTAGCGAACTGCATCGGTGTTGTTATTATCGTATGCCAGTGACCTATTATTACAGCATCAACTTTAGGATGCATTATAGCTAACCTAACAGCCCTCTCAACCATATCCGGAGTACATGATCCAGTTATATCCATAGGATTACCGAAAGCTCCGAAGGGAGGTACGAACTTCTTAAACTCATCAACTAAGTCTTGAGGAGCCTCCATTAAGTGTAAGTTGTTATCTGCTGCAGCATCGCATAGTAAGACACCTAAACCACCAGCCATAGTCACTATCAATACGTTCTCACCCTTAGGTGGTGGTAACATTGCTAGAGACCTACCTATATCGAATAACTCATCTAGGGCGTATACCCTAATAACACCTGCTTTCTTAAATGCTGCGTTAATTACTGCATCAGATGCAGTAAGTGCTGCTGTATGCGACTTAGCTGCTTTCTCACCGTAGTGTGTCCTACCAGCTTTCAACACTACTATCGGCTTCTTCTTACTGACGAATTTAGCTGTTTCTATAAACTTCTTACCATCTTTTATAGACTCCATATGAAATGCTATCGCTTTAGTATTTTCATCAGCGTAGAAATACCAGAGTAGGTCTGCATGATCTATATCAGCCATATTACCTAAACCAACATTTATTGATATACCAACTCTCTTCCACCTAGCGTAGCCGAAGGCTGCCATACCAACACCACCGCTTTGACATACTATCGCTAAGCCTCCTTTGTAGGTGTAGGGTATTGTGAATGATAGGCTTAAGTTATACCATGGACTGTAGATACCGTATGTGTTAGGACCTATAATCCTAACTCCATACTTCCTAGCAGTCTCAACTAATTTCTGCTGGAGTTCAGGGTTACCTGCCTCAGCAAATCCTGAAGAGACTACTACTGCTACAGGTACGTTCTTCTCACCTAGTGATGGGATGACATCAGGTACTATAGCTGCTGGTACAGCTATTAATGCAGCATCAACTTCAGGGTCAGGTACTTGTCTAACGTCTGGGTAGCATTTAAGACCTAAGATCTCAGTAGCTCTAGGATTTATCGGGTATATCTTACCTGTATACCCACCATCAATTAAGTTCTTAACTACTGCATAACCTACCCTCCCAGGTTCTCTAGAAGCTCCTACAACTGCTACATTCCTAGGTCTGAAGAACCTCATAAACCTATTTATTAGGTCCTTCCCATACTCTGGAATCCCTTCACCCATGTACGAACTCAATAGTAACACCAAAACATTATTTAAGAGGGGTTAATTTAAATGTTAATGTATCGTTATTGAAGTTCTTTAAAGATTTTAAATTTCCAGAATTTACTTACGTATCGGTGTCAGTTATTGATTTGGCGAGTTTAAGGGTTAAGGATGTCGAGGTTGAGGTCAGGAAGTTTTGGGAGGAGCGTAAGATACCTGAGTTATGGAGGGAGTGGAGGGAGTCAGCACCGTTATTCACGTTTCTTGAGGGCCCACCAACAACTAATGGGTACCCACATGTAGGTCATATAAGGGGGAGGACTTATAAAGACTTTGTATTAAGGTACTATAGACTTAAAGGGTATAACGTATGGGCTCAAGCTGGTTGGGATGAACAGGGATTACCTGTTGAGGTTGAAGTTGAGAAGAAGCTTGGTTTAAAGAATAAGAAGGATGTTGAGAAGTTAGGGTTTGAGAGATTTGTTGATGAATGTAGTAGACTCGTAGATCATTACTTAAGGGTATGGTCAGATGTAGGTACTAGTAGGTTAGCTTTATGGTTGGACTTGGGGAGAGCTTATGAGACGAGGAGGGCATACTATATAGAACATGTTTGGTACTTCATAAAGAAGATGTTTGAGAAGGGTATGTTGTTTGAGGGGTTTAGAGTACTTCCTTACTGTCCTAGATGTGAGACTGCCTTAAGTGATGCTGAGGTTGATCAAGGTTATGAGGAGAAGGTATCACCTTCAATATATGTTAAGTTTAAGGTAGTTGGTCATGAGAATACCTACCTACTCATATGGACTACAACTCCTTGGACGTTAATAGATAATGAAGCTGTAGCTGTTAGAGGTGATGGTGATTACTGTAAGGTCTTAGTAGGTAGTGAGTACTTAATAATAGCTAAGGACTTAGTCCCTGAAGTATCTAAACTCTTAGGTAGTGATTTAAAATGTGTTGAGGTATTTAAGGGTGAGTCCTTAAGAGGGTTAAGATACGAACACCCACTACTAGATGAAGTACCCATACATAAAGAACATAAGGACTCACATATAGTAGTTACTGCAGACTTCGTATCACTTACTGAGGGTACTGGGTTAGTCCATATAGCACCTGCACATGGTCCAGAAGACTTTGAGTTAGGGACTAAGTATAACCTCCCAATAACTAACAGCGTTAATGCTAACGGTACTTTCAATGAGTTAGGCGGTGTATTCAGTAACTTAAGTATTGAGGAGTCCTCCCGTAGAGTTATTAATGTGCTTAAGACTAAGAAACTCCTAATCTATGAAGGTACGATAACTCATATGTACCCGCACTGCTGGAGGTGTGGGACACCCCTAATATATAGAACTGATAAGCAGTGGTTCTTAAGGATAAGTTCTATTAGGGATGAATTAATTAAGAGTTTAGATGCTGTTAGGATATACCCTGAGAAACTTAAGGATAGATTCTATAATTGGTTAGCTAATGTTAAGGACTGGACTATATCTAGGTCACGTATATGGGGTACACCATTACCTATATGGAGATGTAGGGATGACCCTAACAAGTTATTAGTTATAGGTAGTTTAGATGAGTTAAGGAAGTACGCATCGTCAATACCTAACGTAGATGATGAGAGACTAGTTCATAGGCCGTGGGTAGATGAAGTACGTATAAAGACTGACGACTGTAGTGAGTGGGTTCGTGAACCATACGTAATAGATGTATGGATAGATAGTGGTATGGCATGGATCGCTGGTGTTGATGGTTTAAGGAATAAGGAATTATTCAGTAAGTTATACCCTTACGACTTCATAACCGAGGGTATAGACCAGACAAGAGGTTGGTTTTACTCATTACTAGCTACGTCAGTCTTGATGATGGGTAGAGCCCCCTATAAGACTATCTTAATCCAAGGACATGTAGTTGATAAGTTCGGTCAGAAGATGAGTAAATCTAAAGGTAATGTTATATGGGCCCACGACATATTCGAGAAATACGGTGTAGACCCTGTAAGAGCTTACATACTAACTAAGTTCGCACCTGGGGATGTATTCTCATTCGATCCTGACGAGATTAAAGACGTTATCAATAAGTTAAACATCATATGGAACGTGTATAGATTCGCACATATGTATATGTCCTTAGATAAGTTCGATCCGAAGAGGTATGATTTAAGAGGAGTATTGAGTAGTGCAAGACCTGAGGACCTATGGATACTCTCAAAATTCTACACAACCTTAAGAGCCTATGATAACTTCATGGAGAGGTACGAACTCCACCTAGCGAGTAGGGCTATATTCGAGTATTTGATTGAGTATGTAAGTCATAGGTATATAAGGCTTGTGAGGCCGAGGGTTTGGAAGGAGGAGGGTGACGATAAATTCATCGCATATACAGTACTATACCATATCCTGAAAGAATCTATAAAGTTGTTAGCCCCTATAATACCTCATATAAGTGAGTATCTATGGCAACGCTTCGTCAGATTCTACGAACCTAACGAATACGTAAGTGTGCATGTGAGTGTACTTCCTCAAGTAATTAACGAATATATACGTGAGGATTTGGAGAAGGTCTTCGACTTAATCTTCGAGATATATACGTCAGTAAGTTCTATGAGGAATTCATTAGGTATTAAGTTAAGGTGGCCTGTTAAGGAGGTGGTTATAGGGTTAAGGGATGGTGGGGTTGTTAATGAATTAATGAAGTACTTAGACATCATAAAGTTCTTAGTTAATAGTAAGGAGGTTAAGATAGTTACTGAAGTACCTACTACATACTTAAGTGATGATTACCTAGTGAAGGACTTCAACATGTTCAAGGTATGTCTTAGTAAAGCTATTGATAAGGAGTTATACTATGAAGGTATTGCTAGGGAGATTATTAGGAGGGTTCAGGTAATGAGGAATAAAGCTAACTTACTAGTTGATGATTTCATAGACTTAAACATCACTACAGATGACCCTGAAATCATTGAAGCTGTTAAGACGTTCAGTAAGTTCATATTAAGTGAGACTAGAGCTAAGTCGTTAGTAAGTGATGTTGAGGGTATGTACGTAGTTGAGTGGGATTTAGAGGGTAGGAAAGTCGTTATAGGTATTAGGAAATCTAAGACTTAGACTTCCTAACCCTTCCTTACCGGATGTATGTAGTCTTTAGGTGCTCTACTGAAGACCTCTAAGTACTTCCTAAGGGTTTTAGGTACTTCAACAACACCATCAGGTGTTTGATAGTTCTCAAGTATTGCAGTTATAGTTCTAGTACTAGCTATCGCTGTAGAGTTTAGGGTATGTAGGTAATCTCTAACATTCCCTTTACGTCTTAAGTACCTAATCCGTAACCTATATGATTGCCAGTCAGTACAGTTACTACAACTAACAAGTTCTCTAAACCTACCCTGAGCCGGGTACCAGACTTCTAAGTCGTACTTCTTAGCTGCTGGGGAGCCTAACTCAGCTGAAGCTACGTTAACGACCCTGTAAGGTAGGCCTAAACCCCTGAACAACTCCTCAGCATTACTAATTAACATCTCAAACACCTCCCAACTCTGCTCAGGTAATGTATATGCGAACTGCTCAACCTTATGGAATTGATGTACTCTGAAGATCCCCTTAATATCCCTACTACCAGCACCAGCCTCCCTCCTAAAGCATGGACTAACACCTACGTAGAGTAATGGTAAGTCCTCCTCAGGTATGTCCTCCCCAGCATGAAGAGCTGCTAGAGAGTGTTCAGCAGTAGCTATTAAGTATAAGTCCTCACCCTCAATCTTATATATAGCATCTTTAAAGGTGTTTAAATCTATAACACCAGCCATAAACTGATGTCTAAGCATGTATGGAGGTAGTACTAACTTAAATCCCTTACTAGTTAAGTAGTCAATAGCGTATAGGAGTAAGGCTATATCAAGCCACACGATATCATCGAATAAATAGTAAAATCTTGAAGAAGCTACTTCAGCAGCCTTCAAAGTATTACCGAGCTTAAGTACATTCTCCAACATATCTGCATGACCTACAGGTCTCCAGTTAATGACCTCATAATCCATCTTAACACCCTGACCTTCAGTATACTTTAGGAAGTCGTTTAGGAACTCATGATATACCTTAGCCTTACCCCAAACCCTAACCGGTATGTTATAGCTTTCGTCAGGACCTACAGGTACTGATGGATGTACTAAGTTAGGTAGTGATAAGAGTATCTCATCCCTAGCCTTCTCAACCTCATCTAAGCGTTTCTCAAGACTTTCTATAGTTTTAAGGAGTTCCTTAGCCTCCTCAATCTTAATCCTACGTTCCTCATCACTTAACTTAGGTATTTGCTGACTGATTAAGTTATGCTTATGTCTTAAGTTATTAACTTCAGTTAAGAGTCTCCTCCACTCAACATCTAAACTTACAGCTTTATCGACTAATGAGACATCCATAAACCTCTTCTTAAGGGACTCCCTAAGTATTTCAGGGTTCTTCCTCAAGTACTCTAATATACTCCACGGCATTAACTAATCACCTACGTAGTCAAGCATCATACTAAGTAATAAACTTACTCACTAATTTATTAACCTTAAATACTAATCCCAAAAACGTCTAGTCGTGATATACCTCCTCTCAAACTCATATATAGCACTATAGAAATCCTCATCATCCTTCAAAGACAGTACCTTCTTAGCTGTTTCAGCACCTATTCCATAAGCTGCTAAAGCAATGACTGCCCTCTTACCGTAATTTAATACTAAGTAGGCAGATTCCTTCAACCTAGTAAGTACTTCCTTCTCCTCCTCACTTAATGAGAACTTATAATTACTACCTAATTTTATACCCTTAAGAACTATTTTAGGGATATCATCACTTAAATCCTTACTAACACCGACATACCTAACACCGCATTTAGGGCAGGTTATAACATCTGGTAAGTCCTTCACTACTGCTACATAACTATACCCGCACATCATACATACCAACCTAACCTGCTTACTCATCAACCTCCTCCTCACAATCTCTACTACTACGTTCTTAGGTATGTGTTTAGGGATTACCCTACCGCTAAAACCAGGTTTTCTAAGTCCTTCAACAGCTATAGGTGATAATTCATTAACCTCTAAGACCTTGATATGTATCCTACCCCTCCTAACCTTCTCAATAAACTCCTTAACAACTTTAACATCTACATACCTACACATGATCTCGTTAATTACCTCATTAGATACTAATTCATTATCCCAGAACTTCTTAGCTAATGTATTGATTATATTTAGAGGTGCTTCCTCAGGTATAACACCTAATCTCTTAAGTATGTTAACTAAGACGAACTTATATAGCTGGGAATCCCTCATAGCATCCTTGAATACCTTATCTATATCCTCATCAATTAATACTGACTTAACTATAGAGTTAATCTTATCTATAGTTACAGGTATTGGTAGCTGTATAATTACTCTATAAGGGTCTGACTTAATTAACGGGTTAACACCTAACGACCTACTGAATAAATAGCCTAGTAAGTAGCCTAACCCCCTATTACCCCTACTACCTAAACATACATGAATCACTATTAACGGGTGATTAAACCTCCCAACCTCTACAACTACTAAATCCTCTGTAGGTAGTGGATAACCACTCCTCACATGCTGTGATATCACCTCCTTAACATATTCTAAAGAGCCCTCAACTACTATACTCCTATAGTGATTAGGTACGTAGTTAAGAGCTAGTAACTTCCTAACAGCACAAACTTCTCGAGCTACCTTATAATCTACTGGAATTGTCTCACCACTCCATGAAGGAATTAAACCTTCACCACCCACTATCTCCTCAACGAACACCTTCTTCTCACCCTCATCAACATTAACCACCCTCCATAACCTACCACCAAGTACTAACGTAGAACCCTCACTAACCTCCAACGCTACAAACTCCTCATCTAAATGACCTATAGCATTCCTACCAACTAAGTCAATTACTAAGTACTGTGGTGAGTTAACAATCATAGTAGTGGTTAGGTAGTAAATCCTACCTTTACCAGTAGCTCTGAACCTACTACCATTAATCTTCACTAGCTGTAGTTCTGAGAGGAATTTAAGGGCTTTGATAAACTCATCAAAGGTTAGGTTTCTAAACACGTACGACTTCCTAAATAACTCGTAGGCTGTATAAACATCAACATCACCTTCCTGTAGTGCTAGACCTACTAACTGATGTGCTAGTACGTCAAGTGAGTTCTCATGGATTGTAAACCCTTCTAACTCATTATTTAACGCCCTACGTATCACTACTAGAGACTCTAGAATATCATCTAGGGATAAGTCAGTGACTACGTACCCCCTAGCTTTAAGACCTACCCTATGCATGCTCCTCCCAACCCTCTGAACCAGTTTAACTGCCTGCCTAGGAGATGATGACTGTATAACAGCATCTACACTACCTACGTCAATACCTAACTCAAGGCTTGAAGTCGAGACCACACCAGATATCTCACCCTTCTTCATTAACTCCTCAACACCTTCCCTCTCATCCCTAGATAGACTACCGTGGTGGACGAGTACGTTAACACCTAACTCCCTCAACTTAACACCTAAGAACTCAGCCTCGTCACGAGTATTCGTAAATAGTATAACCTCCCTATGCCTACTTATTAAATCCTTCATCACTGAAATCCTATCCAACGGTGAGTTATCCTTATACGGAATTACTAAATCTATAACCATATCCCTACCACTCTGTATTACAACCTCACTTACTAACCTACCATTAGAGAGGAATTTCTTAGCAGTACTGATATCACCTATACTAGCTGATAAAGCTATCCTCTGAGGCTTACCAGCTATTAACTCAAGCCTATATAACGACGTTATTAGTTCAGACCCCCTCTTACTATTTATTAATTCGTGGAATTCATCAATAACTACATACTTAACATTAGCTAGGTAATCCCTTAAGGAAGTACTTACTAGTAAGTACTGAAATGTTTCAGGAGTGGTTATGAGTATATGTGGTGGCTTCCTCTCTATAGACCTCCTCAAACTTTGAGGTGTATCACCGTGACGTACCTGAATACTAATCCCTAAATCACTACATATAGTCGATAACCTCCTCATCAAGTCCCTATTCAATGCTCTTAGAGGTGTTATGTAGATAAGACTTATTGGTTGATGATTACTGAAATCGTATAAGACCTTAGATATTATTGGGAAGATAGCTGCTTCAGTCTTACCACTACCTGTAGGGGCTACTATCAAGACATCATAACCTTTAAGGACCTCAGGTATTGCTTTCTTCTGAACATCTGTTAATTCCTTATACCCATACTTAGACATAACATTAACTAAGCTAGGATGCAACACACGTCTGATATCTTCACTACTCACTCCAACCACGTCTTAAGTCCACTATATCACTACTACTGTTATAGGGTATAGAGCAAAAAACTTATACGTTTAATAAGACTAGTCGATTCATGATGGATTTAGAGACTTTAAGGAAGTTAATTATGTCGATAATCCTAACCTTACTGAACTTAATACTTATTAAAGTCCTTGAGACGCAGTCGTCAGTGATGTTCTCCATATTATTAACGTTGAATACATCATTCATCATAGTACTTCTTATAGGTATGTTGTCAGGTCTTATAGGAGATGTAATCACATTTATTGTAGAGTTCATCTCATTAACCATGATATACTTTATAAGGGTTGGGATTAACTTAAACACGTTAACGTATATAGTTCTTTATTACTTAATCGGTGTATCAATAACTTCATCATTATTTAGGAAATTCCGTTTAAACATACCTAAGGTAGGTATTGATTTTAGAGTAGTAAGTGATTTACTCCTTATCATCGGTTCCTCCCTAATACTCCTCTATCTCTTATGGTTTACACCTATAGTTAATTACTTACAACTCCCTCAATTACTTAGGGGTAATCTAAGCATTACCCTATTCATACTAGGTGTTAGTATTAACTCATTACTGATAGTGTTGACTAATGAAGTTAGGTTTAATACACTTACATCCGTGCTTCAATACATGATGTTCTCAGTAATTACTATGTTTTCATGGGCTTCAACACCTATAGCTCTGGCTATGAGTTACGGGTTTGTGACTTATTATGAAGATTACGTAGTCTTAGGGAGGGTTGTTAAGAAGATCGGTAGTAGGGGGTTCCCTATAAAGACTTTTAACAAGTATGTTAAGATACCTATTAAGCATTCTGAGAATAGACACGTAGTTATAGTAGGTATGAGTGGTAGTGGTAAGTCCTACCTAGCTAAGAAGATGGCTAAACAGTTAGTTAGGAGGTCTGCAGTAGTTATTATCGACCCTCATGGGGAATACGTAGGTTTGACGAGGGAGCTTAATGGTAAGGTATTAACACCTATAGAGAATCCTATAAACCCCTTAGACACGTTAGGTAAGCCTAAGAACGTTAGGGCTGAGGAGGTTAGTGATATGTTGAGGAGGGTGTTTAAGTTAGGTAACATCCAGAAGTACGTACTGTATAACCTAATACTGAGTACTTACGAACGTTTAGGTGATCTAACACCTACATTTAATGATGTCTTCATAACATTAACCAATACTATAGAGTCGTCAAGCCCTAAGGACGGCTTCCTAAGTAGAGACGTCCTAAACTCATTAATACCTTACCTAGACCTACTTAGGAGTCAGTACTTAACAACTACATCTATAATACCTGAGGAGTTATTCTCAGGCCTGACAGTAGTAGATCTAAGCACCGTAGATAGTGACTTCTTAAGAGGTATATACGTTGAGAGCTTACTCTACGTAGTGAACACCTATATGAAGTCAGCTAATAAACCCTTATTCCTAATAGTTGATGAAGCCCACAGATTTATGGGTGGTAAGGTAGCACCACTACTGAGTAAGTTAGTTATGGAGGGTAGGAAATTCGGAGTAACTTTAGTAGTAATAACACAACACCCGCTAGACCTAGACCCTAACATAATAGGTAACTCAGCATACATAGTTACATTCACGATTCAGGAAGTAAATAACTTAAACTACATATCGAGAGTCTTAAGCAGTGGGTATATAAGGTATGAAGTCATTAGAAACATAATCACTAATCTTAAGAGTTATGAAGCCTTAGTTAAGGTAAGAGATGATAAGTACTTATACGTCATTAAAGCTTAAAATAACTTACGAAAGTTAGGAGTGTGAGGGTCTTACCCAGTGAGTACAGAGGAAGAGGAAGGTATTGAGGAGAGAGAGGAGGGGAAAGAGGAGGAAGTAGGAGAAGGAGGGGAGGAGGAAGAAGAAGTTTTAAGGGGTTTCTCAATAGATGCTTTAGAACTTATGCTGAGTAGGGTTGAGGAGTTAGAGAAGTATCTCAGAAGTCCTCCCCCAGCAATCACCACACCTACTGAGGAAGTTAAGAAGGAGTCTGAAGAGGAGAAACAACCCTCTAAACGTCCTAAGAAGAGGAAGAAATCTAAATAAATTCCCTGTTAACTGTTTAGTATGTATTGATTATAACGGTATGACGTAGTTACTCAGTAACTACCTCAAACTCTATACCCAAATCACTTAATACCTTAGATATGAAGTTTAACTCTACCTTCTTATCAAGGACTAAAACTACGTAATTCATACCGTCCTTCTTAAGTAGTTTTAATTTATCTATTGTTACGACACCCTTAATTAAGTCTCTCTCATCCTTCTTAGGTGATATGAAGTCTTTAAACTTCCTCCTCATGATCTCATAGAAAGCTTCAAAGTTATTTAAAATCCTTAAGGTGTCGTTGACGTCAGCCGTGTTCCGTCCATATCCATCCCTTAAGTGTGTAAGTAATTTAATGAGTACATCACAACTACCCTCAACATAGATATACCCTGTGAAACTCCTTACCAACCTTACCTTAGACTGCATCTCAAACCCTCACAGTAACTAGTAGGTTACTTCACTTAAAGTTATAAATTAATGCGGGATTTTAGGTAAAAATAAATATTAGGAGACTTACTTACTATAATGGGAATTTAATGTTTAGGGTTAAGTATCCTGTAGGTGCTAGAATTAAGAATGTACTTCAAGGAGCTCTAAAAGTTATTGATGAGGTACCTATGAGTGTTACATCTGAGAACTTCATCATACGTGCTTTAAGTCCTGATAAGAACTTACTAGTTGAGATTAAAATACCTCAGACAGCTTTTGAGTTGTTTGAGGTTAGTGGTGATAACTTAATAACTTTGGAGAAGGTATCATTTATGAGGGCTTTTAAGAGAGCTACTAAGAGGGATAGTGTCTTAATAGAGTTTGACGATGCTTCTAAAACCCTTAAAGTAACGTTAATTAACATTAAAACAGGTGTTGAGAGGAGTTATCAGGTGGAGGTTAGAGGAGTTGGTAGTGAGTTAGTAGGTTCTATAGATGTTGAATTACCAGTTAGTTTTCAAATACCTTCTAAAGACTTCATAAAGATTATACGTGATGCTAAGTTAATTAATGAAGACTTAGAATTGATATGTGTTAAAGACCGTATAGAGGTTATGAGTAGAGCTGAGAATAAGATGTTTAAGCAGGTATTAGAGTTAGATAAACCTCTCTACACCCTAAACACTAAGGAGGAGCATATTAGTAGTAAGTATGACTTAGACATACTTAAAGCTATAACACGTTCGTTAAGCGTAGCTGATATGGTAACTGTAGAACTAGGATCGGCATTACCTCTTAAGATATCCTTTGATGTAGGTGACGGGTCTACAGTGACGTACTGGGTAGCACCTAAGGTCTAACCCTAATTACAAACCTCTTTAAAACCTCATCAACTTCCTTAATCAATAAACCATCCCTAACCATAGCAGAGATTAAAGTTCTTAATTCTAGAGGGTCTGTATAGACTCCGGCATCTTCTAACTTCATCATAAGGTCTTTAAATGATGTTATATGATTATCTTTGAAAATCTTAAGTA
The DNA here is from genome assembly GCA_020832985.1 of Desulfurococcaceae archaeon. Taxonomy (GTDB): domain Archaea; phylum Thermoproteota; class Thermoprotei_A; order Sulfolobales; family NBVN01; genus CAZZLT01. The sequence goes on from JAJHRE010000001.1 coordinate 103,721, forward strand.
TTAACTCTTTAATATTTGAATTTTCTGAATTCATTATTAACTACCTTAATAGATTCTTCCAGTATATCGAGGCCTTTATGAGCTAATTCCTCAGTAATTATTATTGGAGGGGCTATTCTTATGGTTGAGAACCCAGCACCTATAACTGCTAAACCCCTTCTGAAGGCCTCCATCAACACCTGACTTAACTCCTTAACAGCGTATTCCTTACTCTCCTTATCCCTAACTAATTCTATACCTATCATTAACCCCTTACCACGTACATGTCCTACTAATTCATACTTATCAACCCATTCAGAAACTCTCCTGATGATGGACTCACCAACTCTTAAAGCATTATTAAGTAGGTCTTCACTCTTGATAACCTCAATCACTGCCCTACTAGCTGCTAACGCTACTGGATTCCCACCGAATGTAGATGCGTGAGTACCTTTAGGTAATGACATAACCTCAGCCTTACCAACTATCGCCCCTAGAGGTAGTCCTGAAGCTAGTGCTTTAGAACTAACTAGTATGTCAGGCATAACACCCCAATGCTCAGCAGCAAACCACTTACCAGTCCTTCCAATACCTGTCTGAACTTCATCGAAGACCAATAATATGTTATACCTATCACATAACTTACGTAGGTTTGGTAGGAAGTCGTCTGGAGGTACTACATACCCACCCTCACCCTGGATAGGCTCTACGAATACACCTGCAACATCATCACCACTTACTAACCTCCTGAATATGTAATCCTCTATATACGATATGACTGCATCCCCACATTCATCACCTTCAACACCTAGAGGACATCTGTAAGGGTCTGGGAATGGTATGTGGATAACCCCAGGTAGTAACGGTTGGAAGTACTTCTTATGAATTGCTTTACTCCCAGATAATGAGAGACTCCCTAAGGTCCTACCGTGGAAAGCACCTATAAACGATAGGACATACTGCCTACTACCTCTGAAATACCCTTTAACTATCTTTAAAGCACCTTCAATACCTTCAGTACCGCTGTTACAGTAGAATACCTTCTTCCTACCCTCAATAGGTACTATACTGAGGAACTCCTTAGCATGTAGTGCAGCCTCCTCATATAGGAAGTCCGTTAAGGAGTAATGAAGTAGTTTATCTGCTTGTTTCTTAATAGCTTCTACGACCTTAGGATGATTATGACCTAAGTTCATAACCCCTATACCTGAGTTAAAATCAATGTATAGATTACCGTCTAAATCCTCAATAATAGGTCCACAACCACTCTTAACTACTAATGGATACCACCTACTGAATGACTGCATTATAAACTCATCATCTAACTCTATAACCTCTCTAGACTTAGGTCCGGGAGGAGGTACTAAGATCTTCGGTACTTCATCATAACATCTACTATACCATACCATTTAATACACCTTAAAAAATCTTCAACACTTAAATAAAAATCTTTATATTTATTAATCCGTAACCATTATTGATGGATTTTAGAAGCTATATTTAATAACTTGTTATCCTCCCCAACATTACATATTAGTTGAACACCTACTGGTAATCCCTTAATTACTAATGAAGGTATAGATATTGCTGGAGCACCTATATATGAAGCATATACAGTCTCGTAAGTGAGTAAACTCCTTATAGGTCCGTCTTCCTTCCCAAGAACTTCCTCTATCTTAGGTGCTGATATAGGTGTTGTTGGGGTTAGTGGACTGCTTCAGTTCTCATAATCATTTGTATCACTCATATTTGTTGATGTCTAAGAGTAGAAAAGCTTATTAAGCCCTACTGTAATCAGAGCTCATGGATGAACTCTGTGAGCTAGGTGAGGGGGACTCCTAAGGTCGTCTTCGGCGAGGGGAGTAGGGGATGAACCACTAGGCAACTAGTGGTAACCACTCCCGTAGTACGGGGACGGCCTCAGAGTAAGCCGTTGGGAGGTAGATGGTGGGAAGCTGTAGTCAATGAAGATGAACAGCTATGAACCACCATCTACTGAGAAACGGTGATTAAAACATCAACCCTCTTTAAGACCCTACCTAACTCCTCCTTAACCCTCTCCCTAAAGCTTAAAGCTTCTAAATACTCTACAGCTCTATACTCTAACCCCTTCTCAAGTAATCTCCTAACGTCAGGACTATACATATACCACTTATCCCTATTAGCTATATGTGTTGCTGTTGCTTCACTATACCTAATTACTGGGAAGTACCTCCAAACATACTTAACAGCATCAGGCATCTCAACCTCTACGTAATCATACCCAAGACCTGCAACATAGTTAAGGAATTTATCCTCAACTTCATCTATGAGGTCCGGCATTAAAGACCTTAAATCACTAGGAACTCTAAACCAGTTAGGAATACCTAACTTTAAATTCTTAACACTTAATTCCTCAAACTTTATAAACACATCAACAGCTCTTAAAACCCATTTTAAATCCTTAGCTAGGAACCCAATAGTATCTAATGATGGTGCTAACGGGTAGACCGTTTCTCGGTAGATGGTGGTTCATTGTCTTTCATCTTTAATGAGTCCGGCTCCCCACCATCTACCTCTCAACGGCTTCCTGGATCCGTCGTCCCCGTCCTGCGGGAGCCCGTCCCCCCAGTTACCTGAGGCTTCATCGAACTCCCATCGGCGAAGGCGACTTCACGGGAGTCCCCCTCGCCTAGCTCATAGAGTTCATCCTGCACCAAGTAAAACTACTTTACAGAAAGCCTTATAAGCTTTTCTGTAGTATTCTGATGAGGGGAGCGTGTTGGAGGAGTATGTGTTTCACGCTAGGGTTTCAAAGACTAGTCATGGGCTTCTCTGTATCTACATACCTAAGGAGCTAAGTGAGAAGATGAAGCACTTACATAGGAGGTCGGTGATAGTCCGTGTCACAGTACCAGACAAGTAGTGTTGTAGACGTATCCTCAATAGTGAACTACGTGACTATTATTGGTAGGGTATACCCAGCCTCGAGCGAGGACTATATGCGTTTAGTAAGACTCGCATGGGATTTCAGGAGAGCTGTTCATGTAGCTACTAGGATGATCGCTAGAGGGCTAGAAGAAAATAGCGTTCTCAAAGAGCTCAGGAGAGTGTTGAACAAAGCATACGCTGACTCAGCATACAAGACAGCCAAGGCAATGGTGGATGGATGTGTATTCAATGGTGGTAATCCACTACACATAGAGGTGAAAAAGCTCTTCATCATCAGTGAAGGTGAGTCTTCGAGGCTTGGGAATAGAAACGTGAGATTAGAGGATACATGCTTAGTCAAAGTCAAATACCTATATGACAACTCGTGGATAACGCTACAAGTCGAGTTTGGGGAGAAATACCTACCACTACTTAGGGAGCTAGTAGACCTCGCAAAGCAGAAGAAGGTGAGCTATGCGGCTAGAATGGTCTTTAGAGAGGGCAACATATACCTACACCTCTCTATCCCGACTCAGCTCTACCTCAAATACTTCAAGAAGGGGGGAGGTAAGGGGCGATTCATCGCCGGCTTCGACTTGAACAGCGATAGGGTGAACCTAGTGATCGTCGACAAGTATGGGAGAATAGTAGACGCTCGAACAGCGTGGTTTCCCGGGGCAACCTCCCACGGGTTTCCAAGAGAGAAGGCAAAGATGCTAAGGCTTAGTGCGTTAGCGAGGCTACTAGAGTATTGCTATAGACATGGTGTTAGCGTCGTCGTCTTTGAAAATCTTCTCTCAGTTAAGAGAAAGAGGTTTACAAGAAGCAAGAAAGCTAATAGGAAGATAACTCGGTTCGCTAAGAAGCAGTTAATACAGCATGGTGTCGTAATGGCATTAAAATACGGGTTCAGAGTACTCCTCGTAGACCCGAAGGGAACGACAAACTCCAGAAAACACTGTGAACTCATGAAGAGGTATGGACTAGATAGACATACCACATCAGCATACCTAATAGCCCTAAAAGGCTCAAACACTAATGAATATGAATGCCACAAATGATTATGAAGACCAAAACAGCCCACATAATGATGCTGGTATCCTTACAGAACCAGCTGTATCAGTACCTAAAGCTAGTGGTACTAAATCAGCTGCTACAGCTGCTGCAGAACCACCACTACTACCGCCAGCAATTCTAGATGGATCTAAAGGATTTCTAGTAGGTCCGAAGACACTTGAGGTTGTTGTAGCACCTGAAGCGAATTCATGGGTGTTAGTCTTACCTACGACAACCCAACCAACATCCTTTAACTTCTTAACTACGTAGGCGTCGTAATCAGGTATGAAGTCAATATATAGTTTAGAACCCATAGTAGTTCTTAACCCCTTAGTATATATTATGTCTTTAACACCTAATGGTAGTGGTTCTAAACCTAACTTACGTACGTTATTAACGTCGTTTAAGAAGTTCTCATTAATTGTTACAAACGCGTTGATGACCTTATTAACTTCTAAGAACTCCTTACTTAGTATGTACTCTACCTTAGGGTAACCCATAAACTACATCCATATAATATTTAATATGAGAGTATTAAGTGTATGGAGTAATAAATCATTAGTACTTCTTAGCTAACCTCATAAATGTATTCGCTTTAGACCCACATACAACGCAGTTATACCCGCTAGCATCTTCATTTAATGGTGTTCCTAAGGTATCACCATCTACTAACTCAGCTAACTTCAAACCACATTCTTGACTACCACACCAAGGCATCTCTACAATACCTCTAACAGTGTTTAAGTATTCTTTAGCCTTACTAATATCTGCTAACCTAATAATCCTTGATTTAAAGGCCTGCCAAGCCCTCCTACTTAAATTCTCATTATATTCACGACTAACCCTCTCTACATAACTTACTAACTCGTTAAGACTTACTTTAGACCTCTCTAGAGTATCCCTCCTAAATACTGTTACGTAATTCCCCTCCACCTCCCTAACACCTACTTCAACTCTTAAAGGTACCCCCTTAAACTCCCAGTAGTAGAACTTCTCCCCAGGTCTTAACTCATCACGTAAGTCTTCATAAACTCTATAACCACTACTTGATAGTAACTCAAACACCTTCTTAGAATACTTCAACACCGTATCACGTGTTTCAGCAGTTATTAGAGGTATTATAACTATCTGGATAGGTGCTATATGGAATGGTAGTACTAGACCCCTACGATCGCCGTGTATAGCTATTACTGAAGCTATAATACGTTCTGAAATACCGTAGCTTGTCTGCCACCCATAATCTATAGATCCATCACTCTTCTGAATCCTTACCTCAAAAACCTTAGTGAAGTTCTGACCTAAGTTATGTACAGTACCTATCTGTAATACCCTACCGTCAGGTAGTAATGTATCGAACGCTATAGTGTATATAGCCCCTGCAAACTTATCCCATTCAGGCCTCTTAGATATTACGTATGGGATACCTAGTGAGTCGAAGATCTTACTGTATATATCTACTGCTTCAAGGACCTGCCTCTCACAATCGTTGAAGTCTTCATGTAGTGTATGAGCTTCTTTAAACGTAGATACCTCCCTAACCCTAATCATAGCCCTAGTCGCTCTAGTCTCATAACGAAACACACTAACTATCTGGTAGAACTTCTTAGGTAACTGTCTATAACTCTTAATCCAGAAACTCTCTAAGTATGTTAAAGCCGTCTCACTAGTAGGTCTTAAAGCTAGTTTAACATCTAGGGGTTCTAAACCACCGTGAGTTACCCAAAACACCTGATCCTCAAAACCCTTAATATGTTCTGACTCCTTACTAAGTATGTTCTCAGGTATTAGTAGAGGGAGTAATATCTCCTCATGACCTGTACTATCTAGGAACTTCCTAATGATGTTGATAACATACTCCCTAATCTTAAACCCGTAAGGTAGCCAGACCCCCATACCCTTAGCAGGATATCTACCGTAGTCGTAAACCTCAGCAACTTCTAACACGTAGTCAAACCACTCAGAGAAACTCCTCCCTAAATCCCTATATACTTGAACCTCACTCAATCACTAACACCAACATCTACTTAAACTAATGCTTTTAAGGTTACTGACGTCACAGACCTTGATAACTAGTTGAATTAAGTACTTAAGACCTGACAAAGTAGTTTTTAAATCTCTAACTGATATTATGATTAAGATTAAAATATGTAAGTATGTGAATGTATGTAGAGGTGTGGGTTATGCCTAAGAAGAGGGAGAGTAGGGGGAGACGTAAGGGTAGTAAGGGATCTGTAGAGTTAATACATTGTGACCAGTGTGGTAGGTTAATACCTGAGGATAAGGCTGTATGTGTTACTAAGATGTACTCACCAGTAGATCCTCAACTAGCTAGTGAGTTAGAGAAGAAGGGTGCTATAATTGCTAAGTACCCAGTAACTAAGTGTTACTGTGTGAGTTGTGCAATATTTTTAGGTATAATTAAGGTTAGACCTGAGGATGAACGTAAAGTAGCTACTAAGTCGTGAGAGTATGCGTGTACCTAAGAAAATTAGGACTTACTGCCCTAGATGTAACACCCACACAGAACATACCGTTACCATATATAAGCACGGTAAACGTAGAGCTCTAGCTGAGGGTGAGCGGAGGTATAGACGTAAACAGAGAGGTTATGGTAGTAAGAGGAAGCCTGAGCAGAAGAGGTTTGCTAAGACTACTAAGAAGGTCGTACTTAAGCTTAAATGCTCTAAGTGTGGTTATACCTCACATAGGAGGGGTATTAGACTTAAGAAGGTTGAGTTAGCTGAGGTGGTTAAGTAGTTGAGGAAGAGGAAAGTACTTATACCTATGCCTAGGTCTAGATTCATTAAGGTTAGATGTCCTTCATGTGGTAATGAGCAGGTAGTCTTCGACCACGCTACATTCCCGTCAAGATGCTTAGTATGTGGTACAGTACTTGTAGTTCCTTCAGGTGGTAAGGCTAAGATCTTAGGTGAGATAGTAAGGATTTTGGGATGAGTGAATGGTTAGGAAACGTAGTGAGTTACCTGATGTTGGGGAGTTAGTAATAGGTACTGTAGTTAAGACATTCGAATACGGTGCATACGTCCGTTTAGAGGAGTATAGAGGTCTTGAGGCATACCTACCGTGGAGTGAGGTAAGTAGTAAGTGGGTTAGGGATGTTAAGGAGTTCATTAAGGAGGGTCAGAGGATAGTTGCTAAGGTCATAAGGGTTGATAGGAGGAAGAAACATGTTGATATATCACTTAAGAGGGTTAGTGATAGTGAGCAGAGGAGGAAGTTACTTGAGTGGAAGAGGGCTCAGAAGGCTGAGAAGCTATTAGAGATCGTTGCTTCTAAATTAGGTAAGACCTTAGATGACGCCTATAGAGAAGTTGGTTGGAGGTTAGAGGATACATACGGTGAGATCTATGCAGGTTTAGAACTTGCAGCATATAGGGGTGAGGAAGTTCTTAAGAAGGCTAATATCCCTGAGGAATGGATAGAACCTATAATTAATGAGGTTAAGAAGCATGTAGAGGTTAAGAAGGTGAAGATTCAGGGGACATTAATATTAACTACCTTAGATTCTGAAGGTATTAGAAAGATTAAGGATGTACTACTAAAACCACTTGATGCTGTAGGTAAGGGGTTGGATAAGAATACTTTTATTAGGGTATATACTGTAGGTGCGCCTAGGTATAGGGTTGAGGTAGTATCTACTGATTATAAACTAGCTGAGAAGGTCTTAAGTAACTACCTATCACTAGCACTTAACACAGCTAAAGAACTCGGTGTTACATGTAGTGTTGAGCGTGAGAAGTAGATGCGTTGGTTAATACGTAAATGCCCTCAATGCAGTTCATACACATTACGTGATATATGTCCGTACTGTGGGGTGAAGACAGTAACACCACACCCCCCTAGATTCTCACCTAAGGATAAGTACGTGAGGGAGAGGTTTTTAATTAGGTTGGAGGACCAGGTTAAGTAATCACCAAGGTACGTCCTTAATCTTGATTATATATGCTATAAAGTTAGTTAGTGGGTGAAGTATTAAGGATATCACCACACCTACGAGTAAGTTCTTCAACCCTAATGAAGTACTTAATAGTAGGTCAATGTTTAACACCTTAACTAGGCAGTAAGACCCTAATAGATAGTCTACCTGGTCGAATGGTGGGAATGGTGCTCCTGTACGCATACCTAACCTACGTTTAACGAATGCGTTAAGTAGGTCACCTAGTAAAGCACCTAAACCAGCAGTTAATGAGTATATAACCCATACATAACTACCTAAGATGTAGGTATATCATATACCTACAGATATACTTGAGAGTATACCGAGTAGGAATCCCTCCCAAGTCTTACCATCACCGAATACCCTACCCCCGTCGATGAAGTATTTGTTGAAGTCTATAGGGTGTCTCTCCTTGAAGAAAACACGTGTAAGGACTGGGAATGCGTTAGCTACCATAGATGGGAGGAAGAATATTAACGTGTTCACCACATCATCTAATGTTACATCGTTAATCATTACCTACCCACTCAATACCTCTATCACTAATAACGTAATCCATACTTAAGACCACATCCTTAGGGTACTCTACAGTCATCCTCCTAACACCACCACCTAACCTCTCAAGCTTTATGAGGACTTCATACCAGTACTTAAGTAGTTGAAAACCACTAACTCTGACGTCTTCATCAGACTGACTTACCTGAGCAGTCAACACACATGTAACACTGTAGTTAACTACCATATCAGTTAGTAATGCTAGTATGGTATTAAGTATTTTATTAATACCTTCAACTTGGAGTACCTCAACCCTGTAGAAGTTGTTTATAGAGTCTATAGCTACGGCTTTAACCCCTCCCCTAAAACCGTAGATCTTGAGGACTGCTTGGAGTAAGTTATTGATATCATACACTTCAGTGAATAACGCATTTTCAGGGAATTCATACCTACTTAAGAGTGATGTGTATAGAGGTCCTTCAGTACTTATGTAGAATACACTTAACCCTGAAGCCCTCGATAAATTACTTAACAACCATAACACTAAGTTAGTCTTACCGACACCAGCCTCACCATATACTAGTACAACCCTCCCATCAACTAACCTCAGTAAGTCCTCAACCTTAATACTACCACCTAATAATCAACTATTAACTACCTTCGAAAAACTTATTACTTAATCACTAATAATTGTATGTGGTGGTTACATAACCAAGTATAGAGGTATGAAGCCTTCAGTAGCTATATTCATTTACAACCCGAGGATACTTAAAACTCTACTAGATATTGCTAAGGACTACGGTATAGAGTTTTACGTCCCTGAAGACTTAACAAGTATTAATGATGAGTTATTAGTTGATACTGAAGGTCTGAACATCCTGAAGGACTTAGTAAATGGTAAGGAATTAAAATACTACTTAATAAGTAGTAAGCAATCCATCTATAAGTTCATACTTAAGACTTTCGGTGTTAAGGATGTTAAAGTTCTTCAGGTAGGTGTTGACTTAGGGAGTAAGTTAGCATATGTTATAGTATGTGATAACATATTACTTAAGGCTGGTTATGTAGATAGCTTAGATGACTTAATACTTATTATTGAGGACTTTAAGAACTACTTAAAACCTGATAAGGTGGTTGTGAAGTTAGGTAACACCCCATACAGTAGTGATTGGAGTTTAGATAGAGTTCTAAGTAGGTTAGTAAGTCTAGGTTTTGAGGTTATGATCATTGATGAGAGTAGGTCCTCACATAAGACTCAAGTTAGGGTATACGGATTTAAAACTAGATTTACAGCTGATATCTACGCAGCTCTAAACATAGTTTTCAGGGATGGCGTTAGAGTAACTACTGTATAAACCTCATAACCTCCTACCATAGATTAACGAGTATATATTAAGTAACGTATCTGTAGGTAGTTCATAAACCCTCCTACCCCTAACTAAATCATTAATTACTGACTCATCACAAACCCCTACACACCTCCTCAATACCTTCATAGCTAACTTCCTCCTCTGATTAAATAAACACCTGATTAAGTCTTCAAATAATACCCACTCATCACTCCACTCCCTAACCCTCCTTAAGACAACAACTCTAGAACTAACCTTAGGTTCTGGGTAGAATGACTTCGGACTATATAAACCACCTAATTCAACATCCATGAATGTATTAACCATAACTGTTAACCTACTATACCCTCTACTACCTGGAGTCGCTACTAAACGGTCAGCAACCTCCTTCTGAAGTGTTAGTACTGCAGCCCTACAGTTAGATTTAATTATTGAGTTTATTAGAGGTCCTGTCACGTTGTATGGGACGTTAGAAACAACTAATTCAATATCTCTAAAACCCCCTCTTAATAACTTAACCCCATCACCTACCACGACATCAACTTTAGAACCTACACCAACTTCGTAAACGTATTTAGTAGCTACTTCAGCTAAGGACCTATCCAACTCAATACTAACTACATACTTGGAAATACCTGCTAGGTAGGCTGTCAACATCCCTAAACCAGTACCTACCTCAACCACTAACTTAGGCTTAAACCTTAAGATATTATCTAGTAGTTCGGAGATCAACCTACTATCAACTACGAAATGCTGACTTAACCTCTTCTTAACCTTAACTCCATAACTACGTATCAACTTAATAGTAGTGTTTGTTAAGTCTTGAAGTCCGACCATAATGACTAACCGATTCAATACCTACTTACTCGGGAGGAAAAGTCTTATGAATGATTTAAGTATCTTAGGTATCCCTCCCCTCCTAGGTAATTCACCGTAAATAGCTCTAAGTAACATACCCTCAATAAATGTTGATTGGTTAGCTGATGTGGTGATGTTAGACCTTACGTAAAGTTCTTCTAACTCATCATCAGTTAAGTACGTTATAGGCTCACCTACACAGCCAGACTTAACCCACCTATCATAAGCTTTATCTAATATCTTAGCAACTACTTCGTCAGAGTAGAAGCTTACTTTAACCCAAGGGTCTGAACTCTCATCCACCCTACTGATTAAGTTTATGAGCTTAGCCCTCCTACCTTCGTTAATTACCTTATCACCAGATTTATTAATTCTTTAAATACTTATATCTTGATGATATGAGTGTAGAGGATAGGGTATTAAGTTATTTGAGGGTTAATCCAGGAGCTACACCGAGGGAGATAGCTGATGCCTTAGGTATTAGCTTAGCAAGTGTTCGAATAGCTATTAACAGGCTTAGGGAGTTAGGCTACGTCATCAGGAGTTCTAAGGGTGGGTACGTCGTTAGGGTTTCTCAAGAACTACCAACACCTACAGAGGTAGTCAGTAATACACGAGGTACTGTTCAGGACTCACAGCAGGGTATTGGTTTCGACTCAATTATTAAGTTACTTAATGAGTTAAGTAGTAAGGTTAGTGAGTTGGAGGGTAGGGTTGGGAAGTTAGAGAAGGAGGTCAACTATATTAAGAGGTCATTACCTAAAATACCTTCAAAACATGTTGAGGGTGAGGGTAGTGATAAGTTATTATCTACGCTTAAGTTAAGGAATATATTAAGTATTAATGAGGTTAGAGAGATTATTAGTAAGCCTTTAGAAGAGTATGTGAGGGAGGGTAAGGTAGTAGTGATTAATGACTTAGTAGTAAGTAGTGAGTTCTTAAAGAGTTTTAAGTCTAAATTCCCTATAAAGACCTCAGAAATTAGTAGGTTAAGTCCTGAGGAGTTGAGGTTGTTAGAGGCTTTAGTTAGGTCTAACCAAGCATACCTCTACTCAGGTGTTGAGTACAGACTACTTGATTAGACCTTACCCTCGACTAACTCCTTAATAAGCTTTAACAACCTATCAACTACTGTATTAACTACCTTCAAACCCTTCTCATAACTAGCCTTCTCAGGAGTTCCGAAACTCCCAGGCTCCCTCCTAACACCTTCAAACCTATACACGTAGATCTTAGGCCTCCTACTCAAGTCTAGACTATGCCAGAAATCATCATACCTCCTAAATATTTCAGAACCCTTAACACCTACCTCAACAACCCTAACACCTAACGCTAAAGCAACACTAGTTTCAACCTCATCAGCGTGGAAGAACTTACTCTCAAACACCTCATTAATAACATCACCGACTAACTCCCACCATGAAGTAACTACAACTACGTAATTACTGCTTAAGTCCTTAACTAAGTTACTAGCAACTAGTCTTAAAGCATCTGAATTACCTGCATGTCCGTTAAGAACTACTAACTTAGTAATACCCCACCTAACTACAGACTTTAAAACATCGTATACGTAGTTAATGAATGAGTTACTACTAATGTCTATAGTTCCTGGATTACCTAACCACATAGCACTTAACCCGTAAGGTATTGGAGGTAGTTTAACTACTTTAAGACCCTCACCCTCAGCCCTAACTACCAACCTCCTACATAACTCATCAACTATTAAGTAGTCAAGACCTAACGGTAGGTGCGGACCGTGCTGCTCAACACTACCTACAGGTAATACAGCTACTGTAGAGTTATCTATGAAGGACTCAAACTCCTTCCAAGTCATTAAATCCCATAAAGGCATTCAAACCACCAAGTAATTAACAATAGCTACACCACTTAACAACCCTAAAACAACTTTAAAATATATTTAACCTAAAGAAGCCCTCCCCACCACAATTACCTCCATCAAAACTTAATAACTCCCTTAAATGAACCCCAACATCTGTGAATATAAGACCTCCTTAAGATCCTGAAATGTCTTATGAAATGATGAAGTAACTATATCAACACCCTCACCTACTAGGCTAGACTCAACAAACCTAACACTAAGTAATCTAGACACGAAGACCTCAACATCATCAACATACTTAGTACCTTAGTAGAACCTCTTACCAGGCCTACCCTCAACATACCTACGCATCATATCACTCAAATATAAAGACTTAGCCAGAGGAGACCTAACATTCTCAGAAACAATCAAATTAACACATTCAAAACCCCTCCACCTATTATGAGACCTAACAACACCTAATAAATAACCTAACCCCTCGGGAACCCCCAACAACCAACCACAACACCGTTTCTCAGTAGATGGTGGTTCATAGCTCTTCATATTGTTTTCAGGCTCCCCACCATCTACCTCTCAACGGCTTCTTCTGAGGCCGTCCCCGTACTACGGGAGTGGTTGCCGCTAGTCGCCTAGTGGTTCATCCCTAGCTCCCCTCGCCGAAGATGGCCTCAAAAGTCCCCTCACCTAGCTCACAGAGTTCATCCATGAACTCTGATTACAGTAAAGCCTAATAAGCCTTTCCACTCTTAGACATAAACAAATATGAACGATACAAATGATTATGAGAACTGAAACACCCCTTCACACAAACTCAAATACTTAAAAACACAAATTAAAAATAAAATTTAATTTAAAATACTTAATCTAAGTTAATTGTCACTAGCCTTTAACACACCTCATAGGTACTTCATATAAGTTACCGCTAGTTGTGTAGAACCTTACTACATATGTCTTACCAACAGCAACACTAGCACCGGTGAATCGAACATTATATGGCCCAGTCGTATTAGTACCACCAGGCGTCACTATGATCCCCCCAGTAACGGTCGCACTTACTGCTGTGCCGGTCTCATCTGTTAGTACGATATTAGTTATGTTTGCTGGTGCTGTACCTTTATTAATTATTGTAGCGTTTAGGTAAACATCACCAGCAGCAGTCCTATTTATATACCCACTTATCTGTAGTGCTTCAGTACTTCCTAGACCTCCCCATATACCCATTACCCAGCCTGCTAGTGCTACTGCTAGTACTAGAGCTACTGCTACTAGGATTACTGTAGCTATTACTGGTGATATACCTTTCTTCACTACTTTACCACCTGTTACAGTTTACTCACGCTCCTTAAAAAATTATCTATTTTGAAAACTCCCTACGTTCTCAGTAGTGTTTAAGTGGTTTGTAGTAATACATTACTATGTTTTCCCACTATATTCTCTATATATGACTTATTTTAATTCTTAGGTTTCCGAACTTACTTGAGTTTTTAGAGTTCTACTACAATTGTTATGTTATCAACTATATCTCTATACCTATTCCTTACTGTTACTTCTGTAATCCCACTCTTCTCAGCTATTTCTTTCTGTGTTCTCTTATCGTCTAGTAGTATTGATGCTATGTATAGTGCTGCTGTTGCTAGTCCTGTAGGTCCTTTACCACTTGTTAAACCCCTCATCTTAGCGATCCCTAATATCTTACTAGCTAATGCTGATACTTCTGGACGTAGTCCTAGTTCAGACCTTAACTTCTCTATATATATTTGAGGGTCTGGAGTCTTAATAGTTATGTACTCACCACTATCTCTAGTTATTTTAAGCATTGCTTTCCATAAGTCCTGCCTAGTTACCTCACATATCCTTAACACTTCATCACGATTTACAGGTGTTTTTAAGTAGTTACATGCTAGTATTATAGTTGCTGCTATGAATGCGTTAACATTCCTATCCTTAATAACCCCCTTACTAATTAACTTCCTAATCACAGACCCTGAGAACTCATTAACCGTACTTGGTAGTGCTAACTTACCTACTACGTCATTCATTAGGCTTAAAGCCCTAACCAACTTACGTTGCTTACTATTACCTACCCTCAACCTCCTATGGATTGCCTGAAGTCTACGTCCTTCATAAGATGACGTATCTATGATTGTGTTTATACCTCTGTCATGTACCTTATTAGTTAGACGTGAACCTACTCTAGCCCTATCAACGTATTCGTCATGACTATACGCCCTCCATTCAGGACCTTGATCTACAACCCTCTCCTCAATAACCTCACCAGTATCAACGCAGACATACTCACCGAATAACTCATCATAAACTATAGATGTTTCAGGACAGTTCACGATTACCACCTCACGTAAACATCCTCAAACTGTCTTACTTCAACTGTAGTGAATGGTTTGATAAGTGCGTATGGGTTCTTAACAGGACCTATCAAATCTACTAATACACCTAATAACCTACCCTCAGAATTATACACCTTACTACCTAGTCTAGGGGGTTTATCTGAGTTAGTAATCTTAACTACGTACCTACCAGTTATGGATCTATGTAAGAAGTAACCGATCTTCCTCATGACGTGAACGCCTACCGTAATACTTACTACTAAAGTAATTATTTAAGAATGATTACGTATCATACAACAACAGTATTACTCACTACTAACGACTAGTTTAAGTAATACTTAATGAGTTAGTCGTTACGTATTAGCTTAGACTACCTACGTCATAGAGGAAATATATTTATAAGCTCGACATACCTATCTAGTTGGTTACTGTGATGAGCTCTGAAGTACAGGTTAGTAGAGGTCCTGTAGTGATTGAAGCTGCAACACCTCCAGTATGTAGTAGCTGTGGTAAGTTAGTATCACCTAAGGAGAAGGGTATTAAGTTCTTATGCCCTAACTGCGGGTCAGTAACTATATGGCGTTGTAAGATGTGTAGGGATTTAGGTGTTAGGTACGTATGCCCTAAGTGTGGTTTTGAAGGTCCTTAGGTGTAGTTTATGGCTAAAGTCCTAACTGTTTTGAAGGTATATCCTAAGGATGTTGATGTTGATTTAG
>JAJHRE010000058.1 GCA_020832985.1 Desulfurococcaceae archaeon
TATAAAACCATCAGGTTTGACATAGCCTTCTCAAGCCTTAATATGTGGTCCTCAAGATCGTTAATCCTCTGTCTAAGCTTTAACTTAACTTCCTTCACCTTCTCCTTAACCCTGCTAAACTCCTTATCTAACCTACCCTTCATTTCCTCATAAGCATGACCAGGTATACTACCCTTCCTATACAATTCTTCAGTAGCCCTCATCCTCTTCTTAATCCTGTCTAACTGATTCTCAACATTTATAGCCTCAACCTTCCAATCCTGAATAACAACAATTCCATCAGGTGTTAACTTCAACCTATCACTGAATACCTGCTTATAATTATCTTCATTAAGAGCTATCTCTACAGACTCAACATTACCTGAAACATCAGCATATATACTTAGTAGAGTCCCAACAAACCTACCATACTCATCCTTAATTCTTTGACCTAAATATTTTTCAACTTGATCTACAGTAAGCACCATCACACCGAAAGAATAGCTATTTAAAGACCTAAACTTAAAAACACTCAGACCTTTAACTAATACCTGAATACTATTGAAGTATTATAATTTGAAGTTCTTACTTAGCCATCATTCAATGATCGTGTAAATTATAAGTACTAATAAGTTGTATGAGGAGGCGCCGGGGGCGGGATTCGAACCCGCGTGGGGGTGTCCCCACCGGCTCTCCAGGCCGGCCCCTTAGACCGCTCGGGCACCCCGGCATAAAAGATTTAAGATATTCCAATTAAATTATAAAATACTCTACCTTAATAACTCTATCTCTATATACACATCATCAGGAACTCTAACCCTCATCAATTGCCTCATAACCCTCTCATCAGCACTTACATCTACTATCCTCTTATGTATCCTCATCTCCCATTTCTCATACACCTTAGTACCTTCACCATGTGGAGGTACTAAAGTAGGTATTACTAACCTTTTAGTCGGTAGTGGTATCGGTCCTCTAACCTCAACACCTGCTTTCTTAGCTATGTCAACTATCTGAGATACTACGTAGTTTAAATTACTTACGTTAACACTCCACAGCCTTATCCTTACCTTATTAGCCATTAACTTACACCATTGTTGATTAACCCTTAACCTCTACCTTAGCAGGTTTTAAATCTACTACAACACCTATCCCGACAGTCTTACCCATATCCCTCATAGCAAACCTTCCTAACTGCGGAATTTCACTAAACTTCTCAAGAACCATAGGCTTTATAGGTTTAAACTTAACTAATGCTGAGTCCCCTACCTTGAGGAACTGTGGATTCTTCTCAACTATCTGACCAGTTCTAGGGTCTAACTTACCTATGATCTCAGTAATCCTAGCAGCTATACTGGCTGTATGTGCATGTAGGACAGGGGTATAACCTACGGAGATAGCTGTTGGATGCCAAACTATGAATATCCTAGCAGTAAACTCATCAACAACTGTTGGAGGATTAGTTAAGTGTCCGACGACATCCCCTCTCTTTATCTCTTCCTTAGCCACACCCCTAATGTTAAAACCTATGTTATCACCTGGTAACGCCTCTTCTAACCTCTCATGATGCATCTCTATAGAACGTACCTCACCTACCTTACCTGGAGGCATGATAACCACTTTATCACCTACCCTTAACCTACCGGTCTCAACCCTACCGACAGGTACTGTACCAACACCTGAGATACTGTAGACCTCCTGTATAGGAAGTCTTAAAGGCTTATCCACAGGTTTAGGAGGTTCTTTAACCATATCTAGAGCTTCTATTAGTGTAGGTCCTTTATACCACGGTATATTAGGAGATCTCTCAATAAGGTTATCACCTAACAAACCTGATACTGGTATGAATGGTATAGTATCTACCTTATATCCTAAACCCTTCATAAACTTCGATAATACAGAGACTACTTCCTTATACCTAGCTTCACTCCACGGAGGTTCAGTAGCATCCATCTTATTAACAGCTACTATAATTTGGTCAAGACCCATAGTCCTAGCCAGTATTACATGCTCACGTGTCTGACCTTCAGGACTCATACCTGCTTCGAACTCACCCTTCCTAGCAGATACTACTAAGATTGCTGCATCAGCTTGGCTAGCACCTGTAATCATGTTCTTTACGAAGTCTCTATGACCTGGAGCATCAATTATAGTCCAGTAATACCTAGGGGTTTCAAACTTCATAAACGACAAAGCTATCGTTACACCTCTCTCACGTTCCTCTTTAAGTCTATCTAAGAACCACGCATACCTCATATCCTCCTTACCACTCTTCTTAACTGCCTCCTCAACCTCCTTACGAGTCTTCTCGTCAATGAACCCCAATCTCAAGAGTATATGCCCTACTAACGTACTCTTACCATGGTCTACGTGACCAATTACCACTAGATTTAAGTGCGGTTTTTTAGATGCACTCATATTGTCACCTACATCACGTCATAGTATTATTCTATTAGAACTTTAAAAGTTTTGTAATTTAAGTTTATTCTGAATAGACAGTGAAGCTGTTAAGGACGTCCATAAAGGAACTACGTAACCCTAGTCTAACTTGACTATGTAGGAGTTAATAAAGTATTTAATCAGTGATACCTGGAGGAGTTAGAAAGTACGAAATCACTTAATCGGTGGTGGGGGATGTTAGAGATAAAGCCGTTAGCTTTCGATAGCTTAGGTGTTAGGTCTATGGCTACATTCATCTCAACCCCCGACATAAATATAATTATAGACCCTTCAGCATCTTTAGCCCCATTAAGATATGGATTACCACCTCATGAATTAGAAGTCAGAGCACTTCATAACTCTATCGAGGTGATTAAGAACTTCATAAGCTTTAGTGATGTTATAGTGATAACGCATTACCATTACGACCACCACGACCCTGGAAAACTAATACCGTTAGAGTTACTAACTTCTAAGGAATTATTGGTTAAGGACCCTGTCAACATGATTAACGTATCACAGAGGATAAGAGCTTCTAAATTCTTAAAAGGTGTTAAGGAGGTAGGGGCTGATATCAAGATAGCCGATGGTAGGGAGTTCAAATACGGTAAGACCTTAATAACTATATCCAAACCTCAACAACATGGTAATAATGATAAGCTCGGATATGTCCTGATGGTATCGATAAGATATGAAGGGTATTCAATAATATTTTCATCAGATATTGAGGGATTTCTAAATGATTACTCTATGAAGTTTATAGAGGGGGCTGACGTAGCGATAATTGATGGACCCCCTACATACCTAATTAATAACGCCTATAGCGAAGATGAGATTAGAGCATGTATAGAGAACCTAGCTATACTCTCCAAAAAAGTTGGTAAGTTAGTAATAGATCACCACATGTTAAGAGATCTTAACTATAGGAACATATTCAACATCATTAAAGATCTATCCGGTGTTAACGTAATAACAGCTGCTGAATTCCTAGGCTTAGAACCCAACCTACTAGAAGCTAGACGGAGAGAACTTTATAAAAATTCCTCACAGTCTAAGACATGAATCATTACCTACTTCTCAACGACTATATCACCCTAACCACCCTACAGGAGTTCTCACCTTAAGCCACTTTAGTTTATCCAATACATAACTTCAGAAATCTTTGAAAGAGATCAACTTCATACGTTAGGGTATATTGAAACAATCTGTTTAATCCGTTATTCCTAGAATAAGTGATAATATCATATGCTGGTTATGAAGTATCAGTTGGGGGTTGATTAGTAAGAGCTTCCGTAACTTTAGGTACGTTTATGATTTATTTTGAGGATGTTTAGATATGTTAACTTAAGCAATAGTAATATTAATGTCACTAAAGCTATCTGACCCCAATCTAATAGAGCAACACTATTTGATGCCTTATCAGTTACGATAATTACTAACGGGTATATATGCATCGTTAACTGATTAACTAGTTTGTAAGTTATTAGGTAGGAGTAGTTTGTGATTGCTAAAGTGATTGAAGAAATAATTGCCGCATCTCTAATTAAACTATATTTAGGTATTGAGAGATGTAGGACTGTGTAGAGTATGAAGAGTATAATTGATGATACGTACATATAGTAAGCATAACTATACCTTACTAGATAGTAGGTATAGGTTAATGAAGATACTGTGAGAATCATTAACACATAGAATGTTAGAATTAGAGTAAGTAGGTATGTTGTCAGTGGTTTAAAGTATTTATTAATACTTAAATTACTATATCCCAACTTCTTACCAGATATATTAAACACCCCTACTAATTAATTCGATATATAACCTATTATTAACTAAAGTTTGAGGTTTAAGTACATAAGCTTTAAAGTACTCACTCACACCCATCAACACTTTTCTTTAAGAAAATACTTAATAAATATTTCCAGTAAATTGAAGATTACGCATCAACCTTAATTTTAAATAATTCTCTTCGAAGTGATGTTGATGTAGTATTAAACTTAATAACTCTACTACAAAGGATCTTTGAAGTGATGAGAAGAGGGTCTAATGATTTTAATGATTTTAGCTGGAAATGCTGATTTCTGTAGATGTCCTTTCTAAGTTAAATCCGTAATCATCTAGAATTTTCCTGGATTTCCTTATGAATTGCTCCTTCATATCAGTCTTTAAGTACTTAATTAAGTATCTTAAAGTATAGTACACTGTAAATAGAGAGTGAATGTACATTCCCATAAACCCTAAGAATCCGTTAAATAACTTATTCTCCATACATACGTCTCTAGATAACCTACTTAACTTAATTATCATGTATGAGGTAATTATCAACATTATCGTGAGGAGTAGGTACCCTAAAAATGATGCCGCACCAGCTATTAGGTATAACGCTGTCATCAGGTATATAGGGTATAATGAGAATACAAACCATGGTATAAAGTCTGGAGGTAGTTTACGGTTGGTGAGTATAGCTCCTTGAACTAAACCTAATAACCTAGACTTTTGCCAAGACTTAATACCTCGCCAATCCTTAGGTACAGCTACTACGACTACAGCATCCTCATTATAACAGAATTTTACCCCTTTCTTCAGAGCTAATATGCTGAAGTAGAAGTCATCACTTCTAATTATTGGTGGGTATATAGACTTTAAGTATACGTGAGTTTTAACTAACTTGTTATTTCCTGGTGCATGCCTCTCCCTAACATACCTAAATAATACGTGATATGCATGATACCAAAAGAATAACTTATCAGATAATTCATGACATCTAAGTAACGGCTTCCCAGAAACTACATCACAATCCGTAGGGACTTTAATGATTTTGCTCACGTAGTCTTCACGGTATATGTTTTCTGAATCCCCCCATATAATATACTCATACCCATTACTCATCGCATATTTAACAACTTCTAAACGAGCTGGACCTACACCACCCAGTACTTCCTGAACCTTAAATTTTATACATGGGTACTTAGAAGTAAATTCTCTTACAGTCTCGGCCGAGTTATCTTTAGAACCACCATCGATAACTAACACGTCAAAACACTCACACACCCTACAACTACCTACTTGATTAACTAGACTGTTAAGCGTCTCTCTAAGACCTTCAGCATTATCCTTATTTAATATCACAACTAATACTTTCTTCACGACCTACACCAACACTTAAACTTAAGATTTAAGTTAAGTATTAGTTTAAGTCTGTTAATTACTTAAGTTTCATAAAATTATTAAAACCTATTAATTAAGTACCAATAGTATTAACGGTGTAGTGAGATGGTTGACGTTAGGGAAGTACCAGCTGACATGTTCATTAAATACTTAGCTAACTATCTAAAGAATAACGTACCAGCTGTAAGACCTCCTCAGTGGGCATTATTCGTAAAAACAGGACATTTCAAGTCTAGACTTCCTGAAGACCCTGATTGGTGGTATGTGAGGGCTGCAAGTATTCTTAGGAAGTTATACTTAAGTGATGGTCCAGTAGGTGTCGGAACTCTTAGAACAGTTTATGGGGGGTTGAAACGTAGGGGGTCTGCACCACCTCATTTTAGGAAGGCTTCCGGAGCTATTATCAGACACATACTACAGCAGCTTGAGGCAGCTGGTTTAGTAGCTAGAGTTGG
>JAJHRE010000007.1 GCA_020832985.1 Desulfurococcaceae archaeon
AGCCTGATAGAGGTTACTTCAGACCTAGGCTACTCTATTAAGGCAACATATAATCACCCAGTACTAACTGATAGAGGTTGGGTTGAGGTTAGGAATTTAAGACCTGGTGATAGGATACTAACATTAGCTAAACTCCCATCACCTAAATCATTAATTAACACTCCTGAACTCAAAAACTACGTTGAGGAAGGTCTTAATAACGTAGCGTTAATTAATGATTTATTAGCTGAACTACTCGGATTCTTCATGATCTACGGTTCCTTAAGCAGTGATCACGTCGACTTCAAATTAAGTACATTTAATAACAGGATAATAGGTTTGGAGATCCATAGACTAGTGAAGGAATTATTAGGTAATGATGTATGTAGAGATATTATGTTGAGTGAGGAGGGATTAGTTATAGTGAGGTGTTACTCTACATACTTAAGTAAATTGCTTAGGATACTAGTGCTTAATGATGTTCAGAGAGGTAGGATCCCTAGATGTGTATTAGAATCACCTAAGAACGTATCTGCAGGATTCTTAAGGGCTTTATTCGAAGTATATAGTGAATTGGGTTTGAGTGGTCATGGTTTTATACAGCTTAAGAATTTAGATTTAAGTCTAGTTAAAGGCATTCAAATACTCTTACTGAGGTATGGGATATTATCGAGGATAACTAATGGTGGGGAGGGATACCTACTAGAGATCTCAGGTTTTGAGAACTTACTAAAATTCTATAGAGAGATAGGTTACATCAGTACTGAGAAGATGGAGAAGCTTAAGAACATTATCAAATCATATAGGGAATCAATTAATGATGATGTAGATAGTGTTTTAGATAGGGATTACATCCTCGATTCTGTAAGGAGTATACAGGTAATTAACAACTATGCTAAAGTTTATGATTTCTACATACCGAGTACTCATATGTTCTTCACGAACGGTATAGTCTCACATAATACTGCTAAGTCTGCCTTAGTTAGGAGGGCTGCTGAACTCCTTAATGCTAGGTTCTTCAAGTACTTACTAACTAAGTTTACAGAACCTGCAGAGATTTTCGGACCTCTAGATATTAAGGCTTTACAGGATGGGAAGTATGTAAGGATAACACGTGGGAAACTCCCTGAAGCTGATATAGCATTCCTAGATGAGATCTTTAAGGCTAACTCAGCAATCTTAAACGCTTTAAACACGTTACTACAGGAGAGGATTCTATACGATGGTTATAACGAGATTAGAGTTCCCTTATGGAGTCTCTTCGGAGCTAGTAATGAAGTCCCTGACGACCCTGAGATAGAGGCCTTCTACGATAGGTTTACCCTAAGACATTTTGTAAGACCTGTTAGTGAGGACTTATGGCATGACTTACTTGATAAGTCTTGGAGGTTAGAAATAATATCTAGCTTGGATAGCAGTTCTTATGTAGAGGATAAAGTATTAGATATTAATCAGTTAAGAGAACTTTATAAGATGGTATTAAATGTAGATTTAAGTAGTGTTAAGAGTAAGTTGATTAAGTTACTTGCTGTGCTTGAGAGTAGGGGTATACATATAACTGATAGACGTAAGGGTAAGTTATTGAAGGTTATCGCAGCACACTCACTAATTAATGGTAAGAATACTGCTACTGAGGATGACTTAATAGCTGTTAAGTATGTTGTTGCGAGAGATCTTGAGGAGTTAGAGAAGGTTAACACCATACTGTCTGAGGAGTTGAAAACACCCTATAAATACTTACGAGAACTTAATGAGATTAAAGCTAATGTTAAGGAAATTCTTAATTACGTATCCTCACTACGTAATGTTGAGTCTAGATTTGTGGAGATGAGGTTTAGAGAGATTTATAGGGATTTAGAGATAACTAAAGAGAGGATTATAAGCTTAATAATTGAGAGCGGTAATAAAGATGTTGAGAAGTTAGGTAATGAAGTAATAAGTTTAATTGATTCGGTTATAGAATTAATAAGAGGAAGAATAACGTAATGCCTGGAGTTCTTAAAGGTATAAGGTATGAGGACCCGTTAGTCATCTACCGTGGGGAGAAGGTTTTAGATATTGCACATAAGCTTAGTAAGGGGGCTGTTAAAGCAGATTTAGACTTAGCTATAGATATCTACTACTCTATGTACCTACCACTACCTATACTAGCCCCTCATAATGCAGTACCACAGAATAAGGTTAAGAATTACCTCTTAATTAATGAATTACTTAAGAGTAATGATTTTAAGGATATTAAGAGGTATACATTAGTTAACTCATTAGTAAGTACTTTACTATCAGCTAGCTTCCTACAACACCTACATGAGGAGTTAACATTTAGTAAAGGTGTTGAAGGTAATGAACCGTTAAACCCTGAGGATGCCGATGACAACACCTTAAAGAAAGCTGTTAGTAATGCATTAAAACATGTGAAGGAGGAAGGTGAGGTATTAAGGAATATTGAGAAGATGTTAAGTGATGGTATTGAAGCTGGTAAGGGGACTGTCTTAGACTTAGAGGAGGATGCTGAGGATGTATTAAGGATGGCTAGGTCAGCTGATGTGAGGAAGTTGTTAGAGGTGATCTCATGGATTCCGAAGATGGTTGAGAAGTTTAAGAGGAGGACTACTAAGTCATCTAAAGGTGAGTTACAAGGGTATGAACTCGGTTCAGATGTTGAGAGGTTAGTCCCTACAGAGCTTATATACCCTGAGATATACCTCGACATGAAGATTTCTGAGGGGAAATTACTCCTATACGATAAACTACTGCCTGAGAGTCAAGGACCACTATATGTGTTAGTTGATAAGTCAGGTAGTATGGAGGGTGATAAGATTAAGTGGGCTAAGGCAACAGCTATAGCGTTGTTTATGAGGTCTAGGAGGGAACGAAGGGATTACTACATAAGATTTTTTGACGGGTCTCCTCACCAACTAGTGAGGATTTCCAAGAGATTAAGAGGTAGTGAGGTACTCTCATTCATTGATTACTTAGCTAGAGTTAAGAGTGGTGGGGGTACTGATATAACTAAGGCTTTAGTTACTGCATGTGATGATATAAAATGTGGTAGTAGTAAGGGCATATCAGACATAATATTAATAACTGATGGTGAGGATAGGATATCAGAGCATTTAGTACGGAGGAAGCTTAAAGTTGTTGGGGTAAGGTTAGTAACTGTTATGATTATGGGTGAGAATAAAGACCTAAGAAGCTTAAGTAGTAAGTACTTAAGGGTAGTTAAACTTTCTCAAAAAGAGATAATTAAGGTTGCTGAGGCTTAATACCCTAAATACTTAATACCTAACCACTACTACTTAGTAATAAATAAGGTGTTATCAGTGTTATTCGCTGATGCACACCTACATTCAAATCCTTTGAGAGGTCTTGGTGTGAGGAATATAGTTAAGAATTTTAAGGCTGTTGGTGGTTGGTTCTTAACTATAGTTTCACTACCTCCATCACATTACGGATTAGGTAGTAGTTTTGATGATTATGTAAAGAGTATTGACATACTAGTACGTGAATGTGCAGTAGCTAGGGAGGAGGGGGTTAAAACTAAGTGTTTAGCAGGTATTCACCCAGCGGATTTAGAGAAACTTATTAATAGTCAGTCATTAAGACATGATGAAGTAATTAACTTAGCTTTAAGGGTGCTTGACTACATCGGTAAGCTGATTAAGTCAGGCGTGTTAGACGGTATTGGTGAGGTAGGTAGGCCTCACTATAGGACAACTCCTGAAGGATTCATAGTTAATGAGATATTGCTACGTCATGCCCTAAGATTAGCTAAGGACTTACATGCTATAGTACACTTACATCTTGAGCAGGGAGGCATACTAACAGTGTTAAGTATAGCGGATCTACTAGATAGTGTTTCGTTGAGGAAGGACTTAGTACTCCTACATCACCTAGACATAAGGACAGCTGTAAATGCTGAGGAAGTCGGTCTGAGGTACACTTTATGCGGTAAGTTGCAATTGTTGAAGGAAGGGTTTAAGAGGTTAAAACCTACGTACATGGTTGAGAGTGATTTCATAGACGATCCTAAACGTCCTGGAGTAGCTGCATATCCTTGGGAGATAATAGAGAATCAATTACTCCTACTTAAGGAGGGGTTAGTAAGTGAGGACTACCTCTTAAGGTTAAACATTGATAATATAGTTAAGTTTTACGGTGTTGAACCCCCGTAACGTAGTAGCTAATCACTAATGTCTTTAGAGATCATATCTGGAGTATAGTAAAACACTATCTTACCGTCTAGGTAATCCCTTATAACAGTCTTAGCTGCTTCATGAATTAATGGTTCACGTTCCTTCTTTGAAATCCAACCTCTCTTAAGTGCTAATACCTCTAAGATCCTATACGGGTCTACATCGGTAATACCGTACGCATCCGTAAACGCAGTCCTATTATACTTTAATACTTTATTAATTAACTTAATAGCTACGTTAACAACATTCTCAATCTCGTCAATAGGTCTAGCCCTAATAACTAACTCTACATCATCACCTTCAGGTGGGACTAAACCTGGAGTATCTATTAAGTATATGTTACCACTGATCCTGTAAAGTCTTGACTTCTTAGTATATCCAGGACTTCCAGGTGTAGTTGAAGTACTTGCTGAATGCCTACCCTTTAACGTGTTTATCAATGTTGACTTACCTACCTTCGGATACCCAACCACAGCTATAACTAAAGGTTTCTTACCCGTTTTTAACTTATTGATCTCAGACCTTAAAACCCTAGTACCTAGCCTATCCCTAGCAGATATATACACAGTATTAAGTCCTAACCCGTTAAAATACCTCTTCCAACTCTCAGCTACATCCCTAGGAACTAAATCAGATTTATTAATGACTAAAATCAATGATTTATTAAGTTCTGAAACAATACCCTCTAACTTAGTACTCCTAGTATTGATAGGGTCTCTAACATCAACTACTTCTAAGACAACGTCAGACGTTAATACCAACTCCCTAATTAAGTTCCAACTAGCTAACTTCACGTTATACCTTCTTACTATATTTAGACACTACATTAATAAGGATTAAACGTAGTGTTGTATTATTCACTTAATCTTTGATAACTTCAAGTATTAATGATGGGCAGACCTTCTTAACCCCAGTTATACTGGCAATTTCCTTATTAATTCTAGCCATCTCATCACTATCTCTAGCCCATATCACAGCAATAATTGAGTGGTCACCACTAGTTAGTGAGAGGTATTTTACGTAGTCTTTATTCCTGAGTTCATTAATTACGTCGTAGAGGTATTGAGGCTCAACATCAATTCCAGTTATTGAGACAGCATTATAATTAAGTTTTTTAGGGTCTAAAACCACTGTGTATTTCTTAATAACGCCTAAGCTCTCTAACCTCTTCACACGTTTGATAATTGCTACATCGCTGATTCCTACCTCCTTAGCTATATCTACATATGGTGTCCTAGCATTCTTAACTAATATCTCAATTATCTTAAGGTCCTTCTCATCAAGTAACTCTGGTAGAGTACTCATCTTATCTTAATACCTCCACATCATAACATATAGGGTTGAGTCATTTAACTATCACATCTTTAGTAGTTTCCCATAGTCCGTGTAAGGTGCAGTACTCTACAGCATGTAAAGTACCGCTCTTACCTAACTTCACAGTAAATTCTACATCAGGTTCAGAATATAGTGGGACTAAATCAACATACGCTATTAAGATAGGGTTAAAAGACCTACCTTCCTCACTAAAATATAATTCAATCCTCCTGATATAGTGCTCAGGTGTGTTAGGGTGAGGACCTACAGTAATACGTACTTTAAAAGATTCACCAGCCTTAACATTATCAGGTGCTATTATCTTAGGTAGGTGATACTCAGCTTTAGCTACAGCTTCTGAGGTAATACCTTCCTTAGTATATATCAATTCTCCTAACTTTCTCATAACCATACCCTTTATGTTAGAGGTAAGAACTCTAATAAATCTAACTAATATTAACAACATTAAAATATACTGTATAATAAATCTAACTAATATTCTAAACATAACATTATGATAGTCTAATTATAGTATTGTTAATAACTAAGAATAATGTTAGTTATTTCCTATCTGGATAATATGTTGTGAGTATGTACTTTAAATTTACATCATTAGTTTTTAAGCTTTACCTATATTTAAATCATGTGACTACTGTGAGTAGTGCTTCAAGAGAATATCCTAAGTATGCTTTAGTAGCTGTCGGGGCCGTATTAATTAAGGATAATAGTATATTACTAGTTAAGAGGGGGTACCCACCAGCTAAGGGTAAGTGGTCTATTCCAGGAGGTGTTATAGAGGCTGGTGAGGATATATACTCAGCAGCTGTTAGAGAACTTAATGAGGAGGCCGGTATCAATGCCGAACCTCTAGGGATTATATGGGTTTATAATAATGTTGTTAAGGATGAGTTCGGTAGGGTTCAATACCACTACGTAATACTTGAC
This sequence comes from Desulfurococcaceae archaeon, assembly GCA_020832985.1. Lineage (GTDB taxonomy): Archaea > Thermoproteota > Thermoprotei_A > Sulfolobales > NBVN01 > CAZZLT01. The sequence goes on from JAJHRE010000007.1 coordinate 6,432, forward strand.
ATACTATTTGATCCGAACACTATGAAGGGTGAGTTGAGAGCTGGTGGGGATGCAGTAGATATTGCTTGGGTACCTATGGATGAAGCTATGAGTAGAAGTGATGTTTCAGGTACTGTTAAGAAACTTATTGATAGGATTAAGAAATTAGGTCTGACGTATCTGCAGATATAGAATTAATACCTAATCACTACTCAAAACTTTTATAATGAAGGGATTAACCCTAAAGTTTATTACATAATACTTCACTCAGATTTGGTGATTAATTTGAGGAGTGATGTTGTTAAGGTTGGGATTGAGAGAGCCCCACATAGGTCGTTGTTTAAGGCTTTAGGTCTCACAGATGATGAGTTAAGTAGACCGCTTATAGGGATAGCTAATTCTTGGAATGAATTAATACCTGGCCACGCACACCTGAAGGATATAGCTGAGGCTGTGAAAGCTGGTGTTAGGATGGCTGGTGGAGTACCTCTAGAGTTTAACACCATCGGGTTATGTGATGGGATAATTATGGGTCATGAGGGGATGAAGTACTCATTACCATCTAGAGAATTAATAGCTGATACTATAGAAGTTGTAGTTAACTCTTACCACCTAGACGGCTTAGTACTTATCGGCTCATGCGATAAGATAGTACCGGGTATGCTAATGGCTATGGGTAGAATAGACATACCAGCTATATTCGTACATGGAGGTCCTATGCTAGCTGGTAAGTATAGAGGTTCTGAAATAGACTTACATGACGTCTTCGAAGCTGTAGGTGCTGTGAAGAAGGGTAAGATATCAATTAATGATTTAAAAGTTATTGAGGATAACGCATGTCCAGGTGTTGGTTCTTGCGCTGGTATGTTCACAGCTAATACTATGGGTGCTTTAAGTGAGGCTTTAGGTGTTACATTACCTGGTGGTGGTACAGCCCCTGCAGTCTCAGCTGAGAGGTTGAGGATAGCTAAGTATGCAGGTATGAAGATAGTTGAATTAGTTCATAAGGATGTAAGACCGTCAAAAATCCTCACTAGAGAAGCGTTTCTAGACGCTATAGCTGTTGATATGGCATTAGGTGGTTCAACTAATAGCGTCCTACATTTAATGGCTATAGCTAAGGAGGCCGGAGTTAAACTAACATTAGATGACTTCGACGAATTAAGTGAGAAAACACCAACTCTATGTAAGTTAAGCCCTGCAGGGAATCTACATGTTCAGGACCTACATGAAGCTGGTGGAGTCTTAGCCATCATGAAGGAATTAAGTAGGAAGGGACTCATACATAGGGACAGACTAACGGTTAGTCTTAAAACCGTTGGTGAGTTGTTAGAGAGTGTTGAAGTTTATAGGAGGGATGTTATCAGACCTATCGAAGATCCTTGGTCACCGAGAGGTGGTTTAATGATACTTAAGGGGAGTTTAGCACCTCTCGGCGCTGTTATTAAGTTATCAGCCGTAGCATCCGAGATAAGATACTTCAGAGGTGTTGCGAAGGTATTTAACTGTGAGGAGGAGGCTGTCAATGCTATACTTAACGGGAAGGTAGGTAAGGGTGATGTAGTTGTAATAAGGTATGAAGGCCCTAAGGGAGGCCCTGGAATGAGGGAAATGTTGACAGCTACTTCAGTCCTAGCTGGTATGGGGTTAGATAAGGATGTTGCGTTAGTAACTGATGGTAGGTTCTCTGGAGCTTCTAGAGGTTTAGTAATAGGTCATGTATCACCTGAAGCTGCTGAAGGTGGACCTATAGCATACGTAGAGGATGGGGACTACATAACAATAGACTTAACGGCAAAGAAGTTAGAGTTAGAAGTACCTAACACTGTTCTAGAGGAGAGGAAGAGGAAGTATGTCCAGCCAGTTAAGAAGTACAGGAGAGGGTATCTAAGCAGGTATGCTGATGTAGTAACCTCAGCTAACACAGGAGCAGTTTTTAAAGAATTACTAATGTAGAAAATAACAGATAAGGTCAAATATTTATTTTATGTTACTCTTTATGCGTCCCCCACTTAAGACCTCTAGCCATCAACTCTCTCAACTGCCTACCAACTACATCCTCAATACTTTCATCTATTTTCTTAAGACCTTCAATTACTGTAGGCATACCCCTACTATACTCTTCCAACCACTTCTTAGCGAAACTACCACTCCTTATATCCTCTAGAACCTTCTTCATCCTCTCCCTAACACTATCATCAATTACGAACTTACCTACTGTAAGTCCTCCATATTTAGCAGTATCTGAAACCGCTCTTAACATCCCTCCAAGACCTCTCTCATATATCATATCAACTATTAGCTTCAACTCATTTATAGTCTCAAAGTAAGCTATCTCTGGTTGATAACCAGCCTCAACTAAAGTCTCGAAAGATGCTTTAATTAACTCTACAATCCCACCAACTAATATTACCTGCTCACCGAATAAGTCTGTCTCAACTTCCTCCCTAAAAGTTGTTTGAAGAGCGCCTGCTCTAGTACATCCTATACCCTTAGCTATAGCTAAAGCCTTACTTAAAGCCTCCCCAGATACATCCTGATATACAGCTACTAACGCCGGTACACCACCACCTAACAGGTATGAACGTCTAACCATCTCACCAGGGCTTTTAGGAGCTACCATATATACGTCTGAACTCGGTGGCACATCAATTAACCCGTAATGTACTGTAAATCCGTGAGCGAAGACTAGATCTGCACCCTTCTTCATATACGGCTTAACGCTCTTAACCCATAAATCCTTATGAGCCATATCAGGTATTAAGAACGCTATAATATCTGCTTGAGATACTGCCTCACTAGTTGGTAATGGTTTAAAGCCTTCTTCCTCAGCCTTAGCCCAACTACTACCACGTCTCTCCAAACCAACTAATACCTTAACACCAGAGTCTCTAAGGTTTAAAGCCCATGCCCTTCCTTGACTACCATACCCAAGTATAGCTATGACCTTACCTTTAATAGGGTCTAAAGATACTTCCTCATCCCTAAATATTTTAGCCACATACCTCACCCCAACTATAACACTCCTTTATATCAGTCTTCGGAATATAAATCTTAACTACTTCATTACCGTTAATAGATTCATTAGTTATGTAGTTACCCCCTTCAGAATCACCTAAAACCTCCACCACCTCAACATTAACTGTATTACTGAGGTCTAATACAGCAGTTTTAAAGTTTCGAGAATCTCTAACTCCTAATACAACCTCATAAAGCCCATCATCGCTTACCTTCCTACCGTAGACCCAATCAATATCTATTAACAACTTCCTGAAGGTACTTATTATCATCTCTAATAAGCTAGCATCCCTATAGTAACAGACCACCCTAACAATTCTTCCCCTGAACACAGACTATCACCTCCTTAAGACTCCCTCCAGGAGGTAACGTAGGTAATGCGTATTCATCCCTCATTATAGGGACTCTAATAACTGATGTTACTCCTTCACTCAACGCTACTTTAAAAGCCTTCCTTAAATCATTATAATCACTAACATCAAATCCTAAAGCTCCGAAGCTCTCAGCAAGTTTCACATAATCAGGTGATGAGCCGAAGTCAACACCTACTATCCTACCCTTAAAGAACAGTTGTTGGACTTGTCTAACAAGACCTAAAGACCTATTATCAAAGATCACTACGATTACAGGTATGTTATAATCTATAGTTGTTGCTAAGTTATTCATAGTCATTAAGAATGAACCATCACCATCTATATCTACGACTACTTTATCAGGTCTAGCTACTTTAGCACCTATAGCTGCTGGTAGGCCGAAACCCATAGTCCCAATACCTCCAGATGTTAGGAATGTCCTTGGTTCAAGGACTTCCCAGAAGTTCATTGCTATCATTTGATGCTGTCCTACACCAGTAGTGACTATAGCATCCCTAGGTAGGACGTCCCTAATAGTCTTTAAGACCTTCCAAGGTTTTAAACCATAACCATCGTCACGATAGTAATACCTTGAGTAGTAGTTTTTAAGTTCTTTAACCCTTGAGACCCACTCTACCCTACCTACCTTCCTACCTAATCCTAAGACCGCATCTATTAACATCTTTAAAACTTCTTTAGCATCACCATATATCTTAACATCTACTTTCACAGGTAATTTCATCACGTCTGTAGGGTCTATATTCACAACTATGAGTTTCTTATCACTACTAACTAGGTCGTTAAACGAAGGTAAAGTCCTATCACTTAACCTAGCCCCAACAACTAAGACAACATCAGATTCTAAGAACGCCATATTAGCTTCAGCTCTACCGTAATAACCCATAACTCCTAGATATAACGGGTAATCATGAGGTATTGCTGCCTTACCTAATAATGTAGACACTATAGGACATACTAGTAACTCAGACAACTTAAGTACTTCATCACTAGCATTAGACCAGAATACCCCAGCACCTACTAATATTATAGGTTTTTCAGCTTCTAATAATATCTTAACAGCTCTCATAACGTCATTAGGATTAATAACTGATTTAAATACCTTATAACCCTTAACCACCGGTTTCTCAGGCCATTCAACACTATCTACATTAGTACTTAGTAAATCCCTCGGAATATCCACTACGACAGGTCCTGGCTTACCCGTAAGTGCTATGTAGAACGCATTTTTTATCCATAACGGTATCTCAGTAGCCTCCCTAATCTCAACTACGTATTTAGCTATATGTTGCATTACACCAACTACATCAGCTTCTTGGAAGGACTTTCTACCCATAGAAGCCCTCGGGACTTGACCGGTTATAGCTACTACCGGACTATTATCCCAGTAAGCTGTAGCTAAACCCGTAACTAAGTTTAGAGCTCCAGGACCTGAAGTAGCTGTACATACCCCTGGTGAACCGCTCACCCTAGCGTAACCATCTGCAGCATGTGCAGCTCCTTGCTCATGCTTCATAAGTATATGTTTTATCTCCTCCTCCCTTAGATACTCTATGAGTTCATCATATATTGGCATATTAGAAAGTCCTGGGATTCCGAATATCGCTTTAACACCTTCTCTTCTAATGGCTTCTACTACTAACTTAGCACCTGAAGGCATAATGAACACCTGAACAATTGCTATAGAATTTACGTATTCTTAGTTTAGTACCTCCACTACCTCCTAAGTCATTAAGACATAATTTATTTTTGATTAATGAATTTGGAGTACTTCCAACCTCGTCACCTCACTGATATTTCAGAAGGTATTTTTAAGTCTTTATGCTTATCATAATTATTACCTATTACAGATCTCACAATCCCTACTAACTCCTCATAACTAATGCTAATTCCTTGATCACCTAACTCTTTAACCTTAGCTAACACCTTACCAACTATATCATCACTAGGTTCAACCCCTAACTGTTTTAATACGTACATCACTGCATGCTTCCCACTATGTTTACCGAGTACGATCCTCCTCTTAGCACCTATTACTGAAGGATCTATAGGTTCGTATGTTAATGGGTTAGTCAGTACTCCATGTACATGTATTCCGGACTCATGTGAGAATGCGTTAATACCTACTATTGGTTTGTTAGGATTGATAGGTATTCTAAATAGTTCGGAGACTAACATCGCAGTACTGAGTATGTGTTCGAACTTTATATTAGTTTTAAGCCCGAGTATGAATGCTATTGAAGTAACTACTTCCTCTAAGGCTGCATTACCTGCCCTCTCACCAACCCCTAATACAGTAACATGTACTTGGTCTGCCCCGGCCTCAATAGCTGTAACACTATTAGCTACAGCCATACCGAAGTCGTTATGACAGTGAACACTTAATATGTAATTACCTCTAACACTTTCCTTAATATGCTTGACTAAGCCATACATCTTCGTAGGTATCATAACACCTACTGTATCAGCTATATCGATCCTATCAGCTCCAGCATTAACTACTTCTTGGAATACCTTAGTTAGGAATTCTAAATCACTTCTAGTTGAGTCCTCAGCACTGAATTCTACGGTTAGTCCGTGGGATTTAGCGTACTCGACAGCATCTACAGCCTTCTCTAAAACTTCTTCACGACTCATACGTAATTTATACCTCATATGGATATCTGATGTCGCTATGAACAGATGTATAGCCTTACAATCAGCTTCTATAACCTTATCAATATCATCTTTGTTAGTCCTCGCTAAAGCTATGACTTCAGAACTCCTTACCTCCTTACTAATCATCTTAACGGCTAAGAACTCACCACGACTCGTTATAGGGAATCCAGCCTCTATAGAATCAACACCTAACTCCTCTAAAGCTAAGGCGATCCTTAACTTATCCTCGGGTTTTAAAGCAACACCAGGTGTTTGCTCACCATCTCTTAAAGTAGTATCTAAGATACGTACGTGTTTTGAATTTAAATTATGTTTTAAACTGAATTCGGGACTAGCAATAGGGATCCCAGTAAGATAAGAGGGAGTAGATTAAAAACTTTTCTATTTTGAGTTCTTACTGAATTACTTCTTAAGACCTCTTAAGTACTCTATAAGACCTCCAGCACTTAATATCCTTAACACTATATCCGGTAATTCCTTACACTTCACTCCAACATCCCTACCCTGAATCAAAACCTCACTAGATTCTAAATTCACAACCACGTAATCCCCATCATTAACAACGTCGCTGATACCTTGACAGACTAGTACAGGGAGTCCGTTATTAATTGCATTTCTATAAAATATCCTTGAGAATGACTCAGCTAATACAGCCTTAACACCAGCTGCTTTTAAAGCTATAGCAGCTTGTTCTCTAGAAGAACCAGTACCGAATAACTTACCAGCAACTAATATAATACCTTCAGCAGCTTTCTTACTGAATTCAGGGTCTAAAGGTTCTAACACATGTTGTGCTAGGTATTGAGGGTCTGTATACTTTAGGTACTTTGCAGGTATTATGATGTCAGTATCTATCTTATCCCCTAACTTAATAACTTTACCCTCAACCTTCATAACACATCACCAGGTTCTGAGAGCTTACCAGTTATAGCTGATGCAGCTGCTACTGCAGGACCTACTAAGTAAGTCTTAGATGTTGGACTACCCATCCTACCGATGAAGTTTCTATTCGATGTAGATATAACTACTTCGTCAGGACCTGCAACGCCGAAGTGCCCACCGATACATGGGCCGCAAGTCCCGAAAGTAACTACACATCCTGCATCAACTAATGTTTGAATATATCCTAACTCTAAAGCTTTAATGAAGACCTTCCTAGATGCAGGTATAACTACACACCTACTCTTAACCCTCTTCCCATCCATAATCTTAGCAGCTATTTCTAAATCACTTAACCTACCGTTAGTACATGACCCTATAAATACTAAATCCACATCTAATCCACTAACCTCACGAACACTCTTAACATTATCTACATTAGGAGGTATCGCTACAAGTAAGTCTACATTACCTAGCTCAACAGTATACTCATCTACATATTCTGCGTTAGGGTCTGGTAAGACCTTACCACACTCATAACCTCTCTCAACCTTCACATACCTTACAGTTTCATCATCAGGTATAAATAGTACTGCATCAGCATTAAACTCTACACCCATATTAGCTACAGTTGCTCTATAATCCATAGGGAATGACTGTGGATTCTCTACGAAGAACTCTACAGACATACCGTTGAAGTAATCAGACTTAAACTCCTTAAGTATCTCTAAAGCTACATCCTTACCAGTAACCCACTTCCTAAGAGAACCTTTAAGAACTACCTTAAATGGTTTAGGGACTGTAACCCAGGTCTTACCAGTAACTACTACGGCTGCGACGTCAGTAGCTCCCATACCCTGAGCAAAAGCTCCTAAAGCACCTGCAGTTGATGTATGACTATCAGCACAGATAACTACCTGTCCAGGGAGTACGTAATTCTCTAATAATATCTGATGGAGTATCCCAGAACCTACATCATGGAAATTAACTATTCCATGCTTTCTAACGAATCCTCTCACAAGCTTCTGAATCTCAGCACTCCTAACATCTGGTGGTGGTACTAAATGATCGAATGCTATGACTAAGCCCTTAGGGTTATATATAACTTCACGTCCTATCCTCTCCATAACCTCAATCACGTGAAACCCTGTTAAGTCGTGGAAACCTACTAGATCTACAGAGACCTCAACAATATCATTAGGTGCTACCTTCCTACCAGAAGCTCTACTCAATATCTTCTCAGTCAAAGTCTGACCAGTCACACCTCACACCTCATAAACATCTAATAATAATTTTTAAATATTTGCTTAAGTGATTTGAATATTCTCCATACTTAAGTTACCATATGATAAAGCTTATATACCCAACACGTATAGATACTGCTACGGTGTAGGCGATGTCACTCCAAAACTGAATATATATGAGATCCATCAAATAAAAACCCTTTCAGAATATGTTAGGACTGCAGTAATAGATCTTCACCATATTGAGAAGAACCTCCATATGGGTTCTACATTAAGTTGTATAGAGATACTGACTGTGTTAGTTAGTAAATATATTAGGAGGAGCTCAGATAAATTAAATAGAGATTGGTTAATCCTAAGTAAGGGTCATGCAGCACCAGCATTATACGTATTGTTAGCTGAGGTAGGTATTATACCTAGGGAGGAATTAGTTAAGATCCAATCCATCAACTCCATACTTCAAGGTCATCCAGACATATCCATCCCTGGAGTTGATATGTCTACAGGTAGTTTAGGGCAGGGTCTAAGCTTTGCTGTAGGTATTGCTACATGGATTAAATTTAAAGGTGGTTATGGGAGGGTTTACGTAATTATGGGTGATGGTGAACAGGATGAAGGTCAGGTTTGGGAAGCTATGACTGACGCCGTCCGTAGAGGTTTAGATAACCTGCTAGTAATCATCGATGTTAACGACTATCAATTAGATGGGAAGACCTCTGAGGTTAAACCTAAACATTACATGCCTCTGATTTGGAAAACAGTTGGTTGGGAGGTGTTTGTATGTGATGGTCATGACATAATTAGTCTAATTAATTCTATAGATAATGCCCTGAGTTGTGGGAGGCCATCAGTAATCTTCGCTAAAACCGTTAGGGGTAGAGGACTCAAACCTATAGAAGGTACTGAGTTACAGAGGGTTGAGTAATGATTGAATCCATGCGTGATGCTGTAGGTATGGTATTAAGTGAGTTAGGTAGTGAATTAGATGATTTAGTCGTAGTAACTGCAGATGTTGGTAGAGCTACTAGAGCATACATGTTTGGTAAGAAATACCCGAGCAGATACTTTAACGTAGGTATAGCTGAACAACACTTAATAAGTTTTGCAGCAGGTCTCGCAGCTGTTGGTGCTAGACCTGTAGTATGTGCGTTCTCTATGTTCCTCATGAGGGCTTGGGAGCAGATTAGAAATACTGTAGGTAGGATGAACTTAAATGTTAAGATGGTAGGTACCCATGCAGGATTTAGTGATCATGCTGATGGCTCTAGTCATCAATCATTAGAGGATATAGCGTTGATGAGGACTATACATAACATATCTGTTGTAGTTCCTGCTGATGTAAAGGATGTGCTGAGGAGTTTACCAGTTATAGTTAAGGATGTGAAGGGTCCTGTATACTATAGGGTTGGACGTGATTACACCCCATCAATAACTGACAACTATGATTATGAGTATGAGTTAGGGAAGGCATACATCCTTGAAGAAGGCTATGATATAGCTATAATGTCTGCAGGTCCAGTCCTACTAGAGTCGCTCGTAGCTGCTAAGGAACTTAAGAGATTAGGTATTAGTGTAGCTGTAGTAAACCTAATTAACATTAAGCCAATTGATGAGGTACTCATAGAGAGTATGGCTAGGAAGTGTGGTCGGATTATAACTGTAGAAGAACATGCTATATACGGTGGTATAGGTTCTGCCGTAGCTGAGGTAGTAACTCAGAAATATCCGGTCCCTATGAAATTTATCGGTGTAGTAGGTTATGGGAAGTCTGCTAAGAACGTTAAGGAGCTTTGGAATTACTACGGATTAAATAGTGAAGCAATTATGAAGGCATCATTAGAATTACTGAAGTTAGACGTAAATATCGATGAAACTAATTAAAATGCAGGACTATTAAGCGTTCCCCCCGCTAACAGTACCTGATAGTACCTATGAATACCTGTATTTTCATTAGTGGGGTTGGACCTTGGTGTGGGTTCATTAGCTTCACCTACATCTCATGGGCTCCAGTCGAACCTAACGTCATGAGGCCCCCATCTGAGTGTGTAGGTTCATCACCACTCAGTACATCTCACCGCAGTGCAGCTCATCCAAAATTATAGTGGATTTAAACATTACCCTATAGAACCAGATATCTACAGCTACTCACAACTACCTAAACTTATCATCAGTCCTGTAACAGCCTCTATACCTAGATAGCCATTAGTTATGGTTCATATTCTCATTAAATACTTTAAGTATACTTTCATATAATTTTATTAAATGTTTAACTTCCCTGAGACTATATAATGTAGGTTATAACTCTTGGTTAAGGTGTTACTCGTAAGTGGTTTACTAACTCATGATTCAGGTAAGACTTGGTTTTCGGTAGGTCTAGCTAAGTACTTAGTAGGGAGTGGTTTTAGAGTTAGTATGTATAAACCTGTTGCAGCTCATAATGCGTGGACTCAATACTTCACAGTTGTTAAGAGTGAGGAGCTTAAGTTGTTAGTAGGTTCTGACGTACTAACATATCTGAGTTCTGGGTTAGTAAGTGTTGATGAGTTACCGTTAGTTAACCCAGTAGATCTATTACTAGCTCCTCCAGATGTTATCAACTACCTCAGGAGGGGTGGTGAGTACGTATATAACTACCTTACCGACTTAACGAACCAGTTCACTCAAGTGGTAATAGCTAGGATCACCTCATGTACTACGAACACGTACGAACATTTCAGAATAGATTCCAACTTAGGTAATGTAGTGAGTTCTCTAAGGGATGATCTAATAGAATTATCGAGGTGTTTAAAGAGTAAGAGCATAGACATTAAAGAATTAATTAACTTATTAACTAGTCAAGCTATAGAGTCAAACTTAAACACCTGTTTGAAGAAGCTTTCAGATAGTAAAGATGTAGTGGTAGTGGAGTCTTTTAATGATGCTATAACTCCATATATATCACTACTAAATTATGTAGATGTTATAGCTTTAGTATCTTATGGTCGGGTATTACTAATCAACGATATAGGTATGGTTAAGGAGTTAATTAGTAAGGGGTTCGTAGGTCGAGGGTATGAGATCCTTAGGGCTTCAAACATACTTAAGGAGTTAAAACCTTCATCTATCTTCGAGATTAAACCTTCTTTATATATTGAACGATACGACGATGTTTTTAAAAGTATGGCTAAGGAGTTAATGAATTATTAAGTTATGATAACATTATTAGGGATGTTGTGAGTGATTTAGTGGAGTTCGTATGGTTAGTGAGTATTTAAGGGATATCATAGCTAAGAGGGTTGCTGGAGATATAGTGATGAGTGATAACTACGGTAATGCTTTGAGGAAATGGAGGGAGGTCTTTAAAGTATCACAGGTAGACCTCGCCAGAGTTATGGGAGTCTCAGCAAGTGTTATTAGTGATTACGAGAAGAATCGTAGGGTTCCAGGATCTCGTTTCGTTAAGAAGTTTGTAGATGCTTTACTAACCTTAGATGGTGAGAGGGGTTGGTTAGTAGTTAAGGAGTTAGCTAAGAGTTTGAACATCCTCTACAGTAACGCTATATTAGATGTTAGGGAGTTGAACTCACCAGTTAGTTTAGATAGGATTTTAGATTTAGTTGAGGGTATTATAGTTAATTCTTACATAACCTCAGAAGGGGTTTACGGTTACACAGTAATAGATAGTATTGAAGCTATTGAGAGTTTAAGCGGTAATGAGTTTTGGCAGATTATGGGTATGAATACTAGGAGGGCTTTAATATTTACTAAGGTAAGTACTGGTAGGTCGCCTTTAATAGCTATTAGAGTAGCTCCGACTAAACCTGCTGTAGTAGTTCTTCACGGGCCTAAGAAAGTTGATCCACTAGCTATTAAATTAGCTGATAAGGAGGGGATACCGTTAATACTCTCATTAGTTGATAATGTTAATGAGTTAATTAAGAACTTAAAGATGTTATCAGGTTATCCCTAACTACTCTTCATCTTCCTCTCCTCAATAATTACTAAAGCTTTAGCTATATCACCACCAGCTTCTCTTAAGACGTTAATTGCTGTCTCCCTATCAACTCCTCCATGCTGGATCACAAAGTTTATATCATCCTCACTAAAACTCACTTGTGAAACTTCAATACCTTCCCTCTTCTCAATAACTTTCTCACTCTTACCAATAACTTGATATACCTTCTGGCCTTGTGATGTAAATACTATTACCTGTGGTTCCTCTATAACTATCTCTGAATCATCTGTTTCAAGAATTACTAACCTCACATTACTTAACTCTTCAACATTAATACCTAACTTCTTAAGTGTTCTTTTAAGTTCTCTAGGACTTAAAGGAATCATTTAAATCCCTCTTAATACTTATAAATAAGGAAATATAAGTGTATACAAACTGATACGGTTTAAGACATGGTGGATTTAGAGGTTAAGGTGTTAGGTGGTGGGCGTGAGGTAGGTAGGTCTGCTATAGCTATAGGCTATAGTGGTAAGTACTTACTATTAGATTACGGTATAAATTTTTCTGAAGATGATATACCGCAGTTTCCCCAACATATAAGGCCTTCGTTAATTGAGGGTATAGTGTTATCTCACGCACATCTAGACCATATAGGTGCTGCACCCTTGATATACTCCTCATATAGAGTCCCTACAATAACTACAAGATTGACTAAGTCTTTAATAGGTATAATGATAGAGGACTTCCTAAAGATCTCAGGGTATTACATACCTTACGAGTATAATGAGTTAAACACATTACTAGATAATACTCTAGAGTTGGATTTAAATGAGAGTTTAGAGGTAGGTGATTTCCACATAAAGTTATTGAATGCTGGTCATATACCTGGTAGTGCTATGGTTTTAGTTGATGTCGAAGGTTATAAAGTACTGTATACAGGTGATGTTAATACTATAGAGACTAAGTTGGTGAAGCCTGTTCATGTAGATGGTGTTGAAGCTGATATATTGATTACTGAGGCAACTTACGGAGATACTCAACACCCACCTAGGGATTATGTGGAGAGGGAGTTGATTAACTCGATAATTGATACTGTAGATAGTGGTGGTAACGTGTTAATACCTGTCTTCAGCTTAGGTAGAGCTCAGGAAATACTATGTGTTCTGTATCAGTACGCTCCAGGACTTACTGTTTACTACGACGGTATGGTTAGACGTATCAGTGAGGTTATCTCAAGCTATCCTGAGTACATAAATAGGTACGACTTACTGATTAAAGCACTTAGGGAGTTTAACATGGTTAGAAGTTCTTCTGAGAGGAAGAAGATCATTAAGGAGAAGGGTGTAGTTATAGTAGCATCTGCTGGGATGCTTAAGGGAGGGCCCTCACAGTATTATGCTAAGCAACTATCAAGTAATTCCAAGAATTCTATATTCCTAGTTAGTTATCAGGCGAGAGGTTCTCCAGGTAGGAAGTTATTAGAGTTTGGAGTTATTGAGGATGGAGGTTCTTTAATTAAGGCTAAGATCCGTTGGTTTGATTTCTCAAGTCATGCAGATTCTGAAGGACTTCTAAAGATAGTAGGAGGTTTAAGAGGTGTTAAGCACGTAATAGTAGTACATTCTGAAGAAAGCGTTGGTAAGGAATTCGTAAGTAGGGTAAGTAGCCTAGACAGTAGTTTAAAGGTCTACTACCCAGCTAATGGTGATGTCATACATATTAACGTTTAGTACCTCCCTCTCAGAACCCTCTTCACATAAAGATTATTATCTACCTCATAACCTATAGTTGAGCTAGGGCCGTGACCAGGGTATACCACTACATCACGTTCAAACCTAGTTACCAACATCCTCAAACTATTAACTAACTTATCCCAGGAACCACCAGGTAGGTCTGTCCTACCGACACTCTCCTTAAAGAGTGTATCACCAGTAAATAACACTTTAGATGATGGTATGTAGATAGTTATAGACCCAGGTGTATGTCCAGGCGTATGTATTATTTGAACCTCATCACTACCTAACCTTAAGACCTCACCACCTTTAAGCAGTATATCAGGTCTCACATCATTAAATGAAACGTCTATCCCCCACTCCAAAGCCCACTCAACACTCTCCTTTAAAACCTCAACATCAAGCTCGTGAAGCATAAACCTACAACCGACTAATTCCCTCAACCCCTTAACACCGCATACGTGATCTGCATGTCCGTGAGTCGCTATAATACCTACTACCTTCAAACCAGAACTGATTAAATCACTAATCTTAGGGAGTATCTCATCTGTAGCTGGATCTATTACTAATGCTTCTAAAGTACTAACATCGTATATTACATATGCGTTAGTGTTGAGTGGACCTAATACATAATTTAATATCCTTAACATCTTAAACCCTAACAATCATAATCGAATTCAGTTTATTAAATCCTCCGAAAATCAAACCCTTAGGAAGTAATTCGTATAGTGTTAGGTACTTCTTCTTATCCTTCTTACCCTTATGAATGGTAGTACCCAAGTAAATATTGTTAGTATTGCTAGTCCTATAGCTATAGGTCTTGAAACAAATACTATTGGATTTAAGTCTGACTTAATTAAGCTTGTGATGAAGTTGAACTCTACCATAGGGCCTAATATTATTGCTAATACTACTGATGGTATCGGTATTCCTAATCTCCCCATGAAGTACCCTAGAATCCCTAGTACTAACATAACCCAAACATCGAATATACTGTTATTTACTGCGTAAGCACCTATAACACAGAAGACAGCTATTACAGGGACTAAGATATTCCTAGGTACTCTTAATATATTAGTAGATAACTTAATAGCTAGATACCCTATCAGTATCATTAGTAGGTTAGCTATGATGAATATTATGAAGAAAGCAGTTATTAGAGATCCGTACCTTTCAAATAACATAGGTCCGGGTCTTAAGCCATGAGCCATTAAAGCACCTAAAGCTATAGCTGTAATTGAATCACCAGGTATTCCAAATACTAATGTAGGTATCCACGCACCACTGATAGCTGCGTTATTAGCTGTAGTAGCAGCTACTACACCCTCTAAAGACCCCTTACCATATTCTTCAGGTTTCTTACTAACCCTCTTAGCAACTCCGTATGAGGTCCAAGCAGCTATATCAGCTCCAGCACCTGGTAAAGCACCTATGAAAGTCCCTATAAGAGCTGACCTAACTATTACGGTCTTAAACTTCTTTAGAGCTACTACCACTAGATCAAAGACTTTCTCACCCTTTAATAACTGTATTGAATACCTCTCATGAGGTCTTGATATCTGCCTAAGTAACTCCGGTATTGCGAAGAAACCTATCATTGCAGGTATGAAGCTAATACCGTTAAGTAACTCTACACTACCGAAGGTAAATCTAACATAACCATATACTGGTTCAATACCTATAGAAGCTATTAAAAACCCTATAACCACACCTAAAACACCTTTAATAGGTTCTTCAGCTGATATCACTATAGCCATTGAGAGACCCCACAACGTTAACCAGAAATACTCTACGGTTGAGAAATTAGATGTGAATTCAGCTAGTGCTGGTGCTGAGAACATCAGTATGAGAGAACCTGTTAAACCACCTAAAGCACTACATACTAAGTCAACACCTAAAGTAGATGCTGGTTTCCTCCTACCTAATTGGTAAGCATCTATAGTTTGAGCTGCAGATGCTGGAGTTCCAGGAATTTTAAGAAGGACTGCAGGTATATCACCTGAGAATATCGCGACTGTAGCCATAGCTATTATCATCGATATACCTGCTAAAGGATCCATAAAGTATGTGAAGGGGACTAAGAGTGCTGTAGCCATAGTAGCTGTTAACCCAGGCATAGCGCCTATGAAGACTCCGAAGAATTCAGCAATAATTACGGCGAAAATCACGTTGGGTTGTAGAGCTAGTTGTAGGGCGTCGTAGAGACTCATGATATCACCTAAACACTATAGACCCTAGGATAGGTTCTGGGACCACTACCTTAAGTATACCTATGAATAGTATGTAGATGAAGAACACCATTGAAACACTTATACCTAAAGCCTTAAACGTAGATACACCATAAACTACCTGAACTAATAACATATATATTAGAGATGTTAGTAAGAACCCTAAATAAGGTATTAATACTATATAAGCAACAGTCATAACTATAAACCTAACAGCGTTTAAAACCTCCCTATCCTTAAACCTCCTGATGAGATAAGTTATCCTCAATACTGAAGTAAATCCCTTACTACCCCTTAAACGTATAATGGATTTAATCATCAGAATAACTCCACAAATTATAGAGACTACTGAGAGGATTAACGGGAAGAAGGATGGTCCTGGATACCCTCTAGCAACTAATAATGGTATGTCTCTACATAAGAATATGAAGAAAACACCGAGCGCTAATGCGGTAACACCTGCTATGAAGTCCTTCATATTCTAGCCCTCTACATCAGATAAATAATGATGTATTAAAATTAAAAAACCTTAATAAGATTTTTACATGATTATTGTACGTAGCCAGCAGCTTTCAATAACTCACCAACAGTCTTAAAGTCGTTTTCTAAGAATTTAGCGAATTCATCAGGTGGTAGGTATGCCATCCCGAAACCGTTCTTATCCATAAATTCCTTCCATTGAGGTGAGTCAATAACCTTCTTTAAAGCGTCGTGTAGGATCTTAACTATATCGTCTGGTGTACCCTTAGGTACTGCAAGACCTCTCCATGTACCGAAGGACCAGTTAATACCTAATTCCTTAAGTGTTGGTACGTTAGGGAATGCAGGGTTTCTCTTATCATCCATGACTGCTAATGCCTTAACCTTACCAGCCTCAATTAACGGTCCTGCCTCAGGTAAGCTACATGTACAGATATCTACACCACCAGCTATTAAGTCTTGAAGACATGGTGCTGCACCGGTACTAGGTACCCACGGTAGTGCGTTAGGGTCTACTCCTGCAGTCTTAAGCCAACCAATCCTAGCTATATCCCATACACCACCCTTAGCTGTTCCAGAAGCTTTTAACTTCCCTGGATTAGCTTTAATATAGTTGGTTAACTCTATAGCATCTTTCCACGGGGCGTCAGCTCTAACTATGATTGCTGCAGCATCTTTATTGTAGAGTAGTATGGGTTTGAAGTCCTTATAACTTACGTTAGCTAACCCCATCCATACAAACGTGGATAACTCGAAGGTTATCACTCCGATAGTATGTCCGTCTGGAGGTGCTGTAGCCATAGCTAAGTGACCTATAGTACCCCCACCACCAACTCTATTCTCAACAACCGTCTTCCAACCAGTCATATTCTCAAGTAATGCTGCAATCATCCTAGCAGTTCTATCAGTACCACCACCAGCAGCCCATGAAACTATGAATGTTATAGGTTTTGTCGGGAATTTAGGAGGTGCTGTAACTGTTGAGTAGTAGTAGAGACCTCCAACAACTACAGCTACTATTAATATAGCTATGATTATTGATGTTGTCTTAGAAATACCTGAGGTAAACACTTTGGAACCACCGTAGATACTATCCCATCAATATATTTAAATCTTCATTAACTATGTAAACTAATGTATAGTTTATTAAAGTTTGAATTATACTATAACTTGATGATGTATGTGTGGTGAGACTTTCGTAATACCTTATGGTGATGGTTTTATCTCAGTAAGTGTTCGAGGTGCTGTATTGAGGAAGCCGAGGTATGTAGGTGGTGTAGGTGTTGAGGAGGAGTTAAAAATTATTGATAAGTCTTTAGAGAGTCCTATAAGTACTCCATACTTAAGTGATTTAGTTGATAGTTCTTCTAGAGTGGTTTTATTAGTTAGTGATATTACTAGGCCTTGTCCCTCAAATAAGGTAGTCCCGATAATCCTTAAGAAACTACTTTCATGCGGTGTTAAGAAGGATAATATCTCGATTGTATTTGCTACAGGTATTCACAGACCTCATACAATGGATGAGTGGGTTAAATTATTAGGTGTTGATGTTGTGAGGAGTTTTAAGGTGTTAGACCATAACGCCTTCGATAATAGTAGCTTAGTATATGTTGGTAGGACTTCTAGGGGTACTCCAGTAGAGGTTAATTCATTAGTGTTTAACTCTGACTTAAGGATTGGGGTTGCTAATGTAGACCCTCACTACTTTGCTGGTTATAGCGGTGGTGGTAAGAGTGTATTACCTGGTGTTTCATCATATGTGAGTATTAGGGAGAATCATAAGATGATGTTATTACCTGGTGCTGAGTTAGCTCGACTTGAGGGTAATCCTGTTAGGGAGGATATTGAGGAGGCGGCATCCATCGTAGGTCTTGAGTATATAGTTAACGTAGTTTTAAGTGAGTCTAAGGAGGTTTTAGGGTGTTTTTCAGGACACTTCATTAAAGCTCATAGAGAAGCTGTTAGATTCTTTAATGAGATTTACGGTGTTGAGGTTGGTAGGAAGTATGATATAGTAATAGCTTCTCCAGGAGGTTTTCCAAAAGATATAAACTTATATCAAGCACATAAAGCTTTAGAAGTAGCTTTAAAGTGTGTTAGACCTGGTGGTGTTATCATATTACTTGCTGAGTGTAGGGAGGGAGTTGGTGATAAGAAGACTGAGGAATTACTATACTCAGGCCTAAATCCTGAAGAGGTTGTTGATTTCGTTAAGGAGAACTTCGACTTAGGTTATCATAAAGCTTATGCGATAGCTAGGATAGCTACTAAGTCAAACATACTCATAGTATCGAAGAATATTAAGGATTCAAAACTCTATAAGAGGTTTAATAACTTTGATGAGGCGTTAAAATATGCTTATGAGTTAGTCGGTAGTAGTGATTCTTTAGTCTTACCCTACGCCTCATCAACAATTCCTAAAGACTTAATATAATTTCTTGATTATGTTTAAAGACTTATCAGTCTTAGCTATAGAGACTTCCCGTCTAGTCTCTAACTCAGTAATTGCTCTAATAGCATCTATATTCTCTGGAATGACGTTAGACTCGTTAGGTGTTGCCCACATCAAATATACTTCCCTACCATCAGATGCTACTGAGATACTATCACCCCATACAGGTATTTCGTAGAGGTCCCCTCTAGACCTACCTAAATCCCTAGCAAGCTCGAATATTGAGTTAAGACCCTCAATACCGTCAGACCCACTAACCAACACAACCCTAGGTTCCTCATTAAGAACCCCAACAACGTCATCAAGTCTTACACTACTATTTAACTCGATCATAGCCATATGTAGGTGGTATAAGTTATGACTTCCTTTAGCAGCCATAGTAACTATATCTAAGTCATGTATTACTGTCTTAGCGTCCGGCCCGTGATGTGACGGTACTTGAAGTTCAGGTACTACAGTATTCATAATACCTGTATGACTTGATTCCCAAACATCAACAGCCCTCCTGATAATCACTACCCTAGCCTTCCTAACCTTCAACTTCTCATGAATACCTCCGACAACCCTACATATAGCTGTAGTATTACAACTAACAACTCTAACGAATTGCTTACCTAATGCTTCCTCATAATTCCTCTGAGCCACGAATGAAGTACCTGCAACCTCATGTTTCTCACCTCCCTGAAATACTGCTTTAACCCCGTACTTCTCATACAACGTCTTATTTTTAGCACCTACCTTAGCCGGTGTACAGTCAACGACTACGTCAACACCTCCACTCCTTAATAACTCTTCTAAGGTCCCGGAGACCGGTATTCCACCCCTCCGCATATCATCTAATTTATCCGGTAATGAGGAGTATATGTTAAATCCCTTAGCTACTGCGAGCTTAATCCTCCAATCAGCTACAACGTCTGAGACACCTACTAACCTCATATCTTCTTGCTTAAGTAATGCATCAGCTACCCTCTTACCGATAACTCCATAACCATTTACAATAACCTTAACTAGGGGTTTTCCCATTAGAACACCAAGTATAGTAGGTACTTACAGTTTAAATACTTAAGATTTATTAATGACATCCTCATACTCTCTTAAGTACTTACTAGCTAAATCAGCATCTCCTTTAAGCTTATAAACATCTGCTAACTCCTTAAGTACTTCAGGAGTTCTTCTACAACGTAATGCGTTCTCGTAATTCTTAACAGCATTCTCTAAATCACCTACTAACACGTAAAGCCTAGCTAATCCTAAATAACCTTCATAACTATTCACATCTAAGCTTATAGCCCTCATGAATAGACTGTAAGCATTCTTAAAAGCTCTTTCAGACTGTTCCTTAAGTAGTAGACCACTCCTCCCCTCATACTCCTTAAGGATCTTCAAGTAGTTAAGATATATATTACCTCTGATAACGTATGTCTCAGGGTTTAGAGGGTCTAACAGTCCTAGAACCTCACTAAGTATGAATACGTTAGTTAATGGATGCTCCACAACCCCAACACTATCTAAGTACTCTATAATTGTTCTGTAGTTCTCTAACCACAATTTAAGTACCTTCTTAAAACACCTCACTAAACCATCATAAGACTTCAGTAAGTAATCAATAACCTCTTCAGGTTTTAACCTTAGTAAATCATTGTCTAGATTAATCAGTAGTAGGTTAAGTATTGAGTAACGTCCCTCACTATCAGATTCCATAGCTTCCTTAAAGGTGCTTAAGACCTCCTTAACTAAACCTTCATCATGACCACCTCTAGAAGCTACCTCATTCAACATCATGAAGAACTTAGATAGTAACTCCTCAACACTCAATCTAAACACCTACTTACTACCGATTAACTTACCTTTAGGTGGTTTTAATATTAGTGGTGAGCTTAATAATGCTGCGATAATACATGACAAAGCAACAATTACTAGTGGCAGTCTATACGTACCGTAAACCTCTACTAAATACGCTGCGAACCACCCAGCAAGTAGGCCTGCCCAAGCCTTAGCAGTATATGTAATACCGTAATTTACTGTAACATACTTACTACCGTAGTAATCACCTATAATTGATGGGTAGAAAGTATATGGTGCACCACCAAATAAGGATACTATAATCGCTAACACTACGAATAACTCAGGTATAATCCCTATATAAGACAGCATCAGCAGTGATATACCTAATGATGTGTAGAATAAGACCATAGTCTTCTCCCTACCAATACGATCTGATATGAACCCAGCTAAGATCCTACTAAACCCATTAGCTAGAGGGTAAGATACTAAAACTATATTTAAGTATTCTTGCGGGATATTAAATTCTGAGGCTATCATCTTTAGCTGAGCTCCAAATAATAACACTACTGTAGGGGTTATGACGAATGTTAAGTATATGATATACCATTGCCAAGTCATTAACATCTCCTTAGGTCTGTAGTCAATACCTTTACTTGAGGCCTTACCTACACTCCTAACAGTAGTATCCTTAGGGTAGCTCATCATCAGTGAGAGTAGTGTTAGTAGTGTGATCATTAATAAGCCTATATATAGAAAAGTCATTCTGAAGCCGTAATTATTAATTAATGTTTGGATAGGTATATTAAGTATTGATGCCCCAGCACCAAAACCAAACGTAACTATACCTGTAGCAAGACCTCTACGTTCAGGAAACCACTTAACAGCTGTTGCAGTTGCTATACCGTATAATGTACCTACTCCTAAAGAACCTAAACCATATGTTATGTAGAGTTCGATAGGGTTTGAAACCGTTGAGGAGAGGATGAAGCCTAAGCCAGTAAGTATTGATGCTGCCATAGCTACCTTCCTAGGACCGTAACTATCTGCTAAGAAGCCTGAGAACGGCTGTATAAACGTTGATGCGTATGTGAATACTGTAAAAGCTATTGATACTGTGATGAGACTCCACATTAACTCCCTACTCACGGCGTATGCGAATAAAGACCATGAATACTGGTAAATACTTATTACCATCATAATCACTGTTGAGGCTGTAATTATAGCCCACCTACCTAAACCCATATCACTCACCAGAGAACGATTATATGAGGTAATTTATATTTTGAATACTACCTTAAGATACTATCTTAACCCTTACTAAGTTAAAATTGTTAGGTTTGGTACGGAAATATGAAGTTAATTAGGTGAAAAACTTATTTATGTTTAAGGCATGTAGCCCTTATCTTTATAGTACTTAGCAGCACCTGGGTGGAGTTCCCAGAGACCTCCTAACTTCCAATTCTCTTTAGGATCGAATTCTGCGAAGTATTTAGCAGCAGCTACTATGTAGTCTTTATTCTCATCTAGTAGTTTAGCTACTTGATATACGAAGTCGTCTGGTAATGTAGCTCTACATAGGAATACTGGGTAATCAACTAGTGATGGATAGTCTTCCTTAACCCATCTGTAAGAACCTTTAGGTATGTACGCCTTCTTAAATCCGAATGTCTTAGTCATATATTCGAAATCCTCATCTGTCAGGTAGAACGGTTCTAATTCCATAGTAGTATCTGCTTCAACCATAGCACTATAACCAATACCTCCAAACGCTATGTATACTTGAATCTTACCCTCTCTCATCATCTGAACTATATCTGTATGAGATCCTAGGAATACAGTACCTCCAGCCTTCCTAATATCATCATATGTAACTCCATACCTAGCAAGTAATGTCCTAGTAGTGAATTCCTCAGCAGTACCCCTAATATTAGTACCTATAGCTACTCTCTGACCAGCTTTAACCATCGCGGCTAATTCCTTGAAATTACTTGCTGGGAACCCCTTAAGTTTCACAGCGTGGAAGTACTGTGTATAGAGACCTCCAGCTAACAACTTAACATTGGTGAAGTTAATTACCTCACCCCAATAATCCTTAGCTAATGTTGGATCTTTAGCAACTGCTGACTGCCAAGCGTAGGCCATACCAATATCAGCTTCGTTCTTAGATAACGCAAGTATGTTAGGTCCTGAACCACCTGGCTGTACAGTTGCTGCAACCTTTAAATTCTTACTAATTAAATCACCTAAACCAGCACCTATAGGATACCAAGCACCACCAATACCACCGACTTTAATGATTACTTCTTTAGGCCAGTATGGTGGTGGTGTTGGTGGTGGTGGGGTTACTGTAGGTGTTGGTTTTATAGTTACTGTCTCAGTTATAGTTACTTTCTCAGTCTTAGTTACTGTAGTAGTTATTACTGAAGGAGCTACTGTAGATGTGACAGTAACAGTCCTAGGTACAGCAGCTGAAGAACCTGCAAAATAACCAACAACACCAGCAACAACAATCAAGACAACCAACACAGCTATTAGAGCTGATGATGTTTTCTGAGTACTCAAGATAACACCCATACTATCGTTACTAAACAGTTTATAAGTCTTTAGGTAATTACTCGTAATGTCTTAATGTTTTAATGCGTAAGCATGACTTCATAATCTTTCTAAAGGATTTAAACCAGTGATTCTATATTGATTAATACTTAATGAGGAGATGAAGAATTATGAACTATCTCTTGGGAAATGATGATTGTTGATGTGGGAAAATATTGTTTAGGGTTTTATTTAGATTTTCTGGACTAACTGCTTTATTAGTTTTACAGCTCTTACTGGGTTGAATATCCCGCAGCTACAGCATGCAGCCATTACTTCAGCGGCTTCCTCAGCTGTTATCCTACCTCTCTTAACGTCTTGAGCTAACTTCATTACTAGATGTCTAGATACGAATTGATGTCCACACATAGTACATATCTTAAGTACTTCCTCATACTTAGGCAGTAGTTCGGTCTTACCCCAAATACCTAAGGATATGTTAACTGTATGTGGTCTAGTTATCTTCTTAACCTCATCGTATAATCCACTGATGACTACTGACATACCTAGGTCAGCAGCCTTTAAATCATCTATGGCTTTCTTAACAGTCTCTATGTCTGTGAATACTCCGTGGAATATAGACCTATCATGTACCCCCTCAAGTAACTTCTCAACAGGTTTAATCCTAAACCCAGCCCTGTACATACTCCCTTGAGTCATATCACCAGTATTTACCGGGTTGTACTTATTGATTATTTTTAGAGCTTCAGCTAACTTAGGCGCTGCACCTTTATCGTTAAACCCTCTAGCAGACATTACTAAAACTATGAAGTCCTCCTTTAATTCTTCGTAAGTTCCCATCCTATGTAGTGTGTGAGTCATTACTCCCACCCAATAAACGGCTTACCTAAACCTATGTTTATCTTCATATTAGGTCTAGGTTCTATACCTACCTGCCTAAGTACTTCAAACGCCTCCGGCTCACCATCAGGTTTTACACGACTTACTAACCCTACAGAGATTACAGTATTCAACTCCTTACTAACCTCCTTAATTATCTGTAACACCTTAGGAGCTAACTCCTTAGAAGTCTTAGCCTCAACTACCGCTGATAGTAGGTATACATTACGTAGCTTAGGATCTCTAACCTCACCTGTCTTAGGGTCTATCAATAACTTAGTAACTGGGTTTTCAGGTTCAAATGTTACGTACGGGGCTATAGCCTTACACACCTTCTCAATATCTGATACCCTCACACCTACTCCTGTAGGCCTACCCATATCTAATGCGAACCCAATCTCACCAAACTTAAACCTACCTGTAACATCATTAGTCTTCATCTCCTCAGTACCCCTACCAGCCATCCCGGTCTCAGGCCATACAGCAGTTGCTGATGCGAAGAAGAACTTCAACCTACGTTCAAACGACATCTTCTCAGGTGGTGTAGGTTCTATAGCGTCTTTAGGACATCTAGCAACCCTATAACATATCCAACACTCAACACATCTATCCTCATCAACTCTAGCGAAGGTCCTACCACCCTCACTAACTATCTGGATAGCACCGGTTGGACAGAAGGGTACGCAATGCGTACATGCGACACACTTACTAGGGTTTATATACAGAGATACCACCTCTTACTTAAGTAGGGGCTTGAGGTTAAAAATTTTATGATTAAAGATATATTACGGTAGTTAATTTTATCTTTACCTAAATCAGTATGTAATGTAGGTATGATGTAGTTGAGGATTGAGGAACACTTATGTATTAGGTGTAGGGGTGGTAGGGGTCTATGTGGACTTACATACTGTCCAGTCATAGTTAGTAGTGTGGTTAGGGATTTAAGCCTACGTATAGGTAGTGAGGTCTACGGCTCTTCACCTCCATCAGTATTTGTAGGTAGGTATGGTTACCCGTACGTTAGGGTAGGACCTGCTACACCTCCTGAGTTAGGAGATACGTACGTATATGATACTCCGGAGTTCTGGCTTGGGTATTCATTAAATGATGTATTAAGTTTCCGGTACTCGTTAATTAGAGGTACATACATAACAACTATTGATAATGTAAACGATAAATACGTATGTAACCTACAGGAACTCGTATTAACTTTAAAGCCTGTAGATATAGAGATGAGGTTTGAGAAACCGCCTAAGCCTAAGGTATTACTTGATGAGTACCTACCCCCTCAAGGACCTTCAGCACCTTTAAGGAATTTAAGAATTTGTAGTAATCCTGTTAGTGATAAGAGGATTGAGAAGGTATTCTACGATACTGATTTAAGAGCTTTCGAAGGTGTTGTGAGGTTGTATAGGGATGGTGTTCCAGTATCAGCTATTCAGAGGTTATTAAGTGTTGGTGGTTTAGGTTCTAAGAACTTTAGGAGGTTAGTACCTACTAGGTGGTCTATCACAGCTGTTGATGCTATCATATCTCAACACTTACGTAATCAGATTAGGAATTACCCACCAGTAAGTAATTACTTACTATTCATCAGAAGTTTCATGGATAATCTATTCATAGGTATCTTAGCCCCTAGAACTTGGAGTTTTGAGTGGATGGAGGCGTGGTTCCCAGGTAGTACTTGGAATAGATTTGGAGGTGATGTTGAGGTTGAAGGAGATTATGAAGGATTTAGAGGTAGGAGTGAGTACCCGGATATAGGTGGTTGTTACTATGCTGCAAGACTAGCTAGTACTGAGGCGTTGTTAAGGATGAAGAGACAGGCCACAGTAATATTATGGAGAGAGATTTACGAAGGTTTTAACATACCTATCGGTGTATGGTTTGTTAGGGAGAATTTGAGGGCTATGTTCAACGATAAACCTAAATCATTTACATCGATTAATGAGGTACTTAATTACTTAAGGGTTAATAAGATTACGAGAATCCCTCTAGATGTATGGGTTAGGAAGTCTAAATTAATGAATGTACTGCTACGTCAGGAGGTACTAGATAGATTTAAACGTTGATCATTATGACCAAGTACATAAGTATTAAAGTGAAGTCTGTATTAACACCTTCTAAGTTACCTGATATAGATTATGCGTTAAATCCCTACATAGGTTGTGAGCATGGATGTATTTACTGTTACGGACCTGACTTCTGTAGGAGGTACTCAGAGGTTGCATATAGTTGGGGTTCTACAGTATTAGTTAAGGAGAATTTAATTAACGTACTTAAGAAAGACTTAAGAAGAGTGAAGAGGGGGGTTGTTGGTGTTTCAACTATTACGGACCCTTACCAACCAGTAGAGGGTACTCTAAGCCTTACTAGAGAAGCTGTAAGACTACTACTACAGAATAACTTTAAAGTATCTATACAGACTAAATCACATCTACTGTTAAGGGATTTAGATATATTGGATAATGAGGATGTTGATGTAGGTTATACAATAACTACTTTAAGGGATTCGTTAGGGAAGGGCTTAGAACCTAACGCACCACCACCTAGTTCGAGGGTTAAGGCAGTCTATGAAGTATCTCAACATATTCGAGACGTATGGATATTCTTAGGACCTATAATACCTATGATAAACGATTCTGAAGAATTCATTAGTGAAGTTATAGAGTTTGCCTCTTCAGTGAATTCATACATAATATATGATAAATTAAATATAAAGCCGTTAATGCTTTATAATATGAAGATTAAGTGGGGGTTTAGGGTAAGTATAGAGGAAGTTATTAGTTTGAGTAATGATTTAAATTATATTAAAAGTTTAAATACGTTAATACATGACCTCTGTAGGAAATATAAGGTTAAATGTATTCCAGCATTTAAATTACCTACTTAAAAACATCTACTATTTCAGGCTTAAGATAGTTAATTAAATCCTCAGTAACTATCCTAACTAAAGTGTTTAAGTCCCCACCACCACATACTACATACTCTTTCTCAAGTATCTTAGGGTCTAAAAGCCTACGGAACCTCAACACATTACTTAATAGTGGGCTAACAGCTCCTGCAGGAACTCCAAGTACCCTTAATACTTCATCAGGTGCGACTAACTTAGCAGTAGAGCCTAAGTACCTACTTAACTTAATATTATCAACTCTACGGTCACCTCTTACAATTAAGATGATATAGTCGTTATCCTCTACCCTCATA
This sequence comes from Desulfurococcaceae archaeon, assembly GCA_020832985.1. Classification (GTDB taxonomy): domain Archaea; phylum Thermoproteota; class Thermoprotei_A; order Sulfolobales; family NBVN01; genus CAZZLT01. Next base: position 33,832 of record JAJHRE010000007.1, read on the forward strand.
AGTAAAGTCTTAACTATAACGTTAGGAGGTTCTCCACTTAATTTACATGCCTTACTAACAGTCTCAACAGTATCTGTAAACTCAAGCATCTGCGCTCTTAATTTAAACTCCTTAATATTCCTATAGATTTCCTCTTTAGGATTCATCAGTAAACCCACTTAACAGGTACTTTAAGGTTTCAGCTTATATCCTTAAAAGACTATTGGTATTGATAAGATGAAGTTTATCATTGAGGATACTACAGTAAACGGTAAAGTTATTTTTAACCAGTCTTTCCAGCTCCTCCTTACATGTTCCTCCTTCTCTGCCAGTATTAGTGCTAAATAAAGTGTCGGTGCAGCTGCTATCGTAGCATTACTTCCAAGGGTTGCTGCCCAAGCTAATCCCCAGTAATAAGGCCAAGCATCGATACCTGCTATATTAGCAACATCTCTCACCATATAAAGTAAGACCATTAGTAAAGCGTCATGTTCTACAAGCGTAGATAATCCCGTAGTCACCCAATACATAAATGTATATGCTAATAAAGGAGACATTAATACTAGCTGGGAGATAGGGCGTGACACCTCCTCGAAGAACCCGGAAACCTCAAGAGCCCCTGTAAGCCCGAAGAGGACTGCATAGAAGGCTAAAGCCTCCCACTCAACATCTTTTAAGATCTCATCAAAGCCAGGTATACTCTTATCAAAGATCCTTACAATTTCAAGTATTAACGCCATCAGCAAACCGATAACCATAGCTATTACTCCGAGAGGAAGACCTAATAAGGGTCTTATTATAGCTAAGAACATAAATATCGCTAACGCTACTACTGATAATATCGCTGGAAGCTTAAAAACTTCTGGTTTCTCAATCCTCACCTTCAACTCGCCCTCACTATGGCTTCCTCCCCCAGTACGGAACCAGATTTTATAGAATATTAAAGTAGTGATTATGAATGAAGTTAGTAGGAGGAAGAAGCTACTGGGCTTTCCCCTAAACCATATAAAGTCATAAAATTCTGCCCCACCTACTGCGTGGAGGAGGAGTGGTGGGAGGTCACCAAGCATTAATGCTGTCCCCATATAATTAGCTGCTAACGCTATAATCATTGAAATCTTAAGTATGTCTAACCCAACAACTTTCGCTACAGCTATGGCAATCGGAGCAAATATCAATACTACCTGTACATTTGCTAGAAACGTAGATATAAGACCGGCTACGATCGTTATCATTAAGATAAGTACGTAAACACTCCTAATCTTCTCCGATAACTTATAGGCTATGTAATTAGCTAAGTTAGACTTTATCATATAGTTTACGATTATCCAACTACCTAAGAGAACTGCCAGGATATTCCAATCTATAAAGTCTACCATCTGGGTGAAGGAAAACTTAGATGTCAGGAATATTATTAAGGCAAGTCCGGCAAACGCTATAACACTTTTAGCCGTGGGGACAACGATGATAGCTATTATAGTTGCAAACACTGCTGCAACTATGAATATATCCGTTGTAACATCACCTTCATATATATTAAGGGATAGTTTTAAAATTTTATGTCCTACAGAGATTTATCTAATACCTATACTCATTAAACAGCATTTGAATACTACCGCTTCGAAGCTCACAGTACTAACATCCTAGAAAACCTCATAAGCTTTTAGACATCAATGAACACGACGCTACAAATAATTATGAAAACTAAAACAGCCCTATAGGAAACACTGTGAAGAACATCCTCAACAACATTTACATCACATTAAGCATTTAAGATATTTTCAGATTAGTTGTAATACTCTGAAAGTTCTCTTACATCCATTAACAAGTTATTATCTTTGAATAACCGAATAGCTTTAGAGAGTTCATAAGCTAGGTTAGCGTTTAGTATCAACGGTATGTTTAAATCTACTGTTAACCTCCTAACTTCGTAGTCTTTCTCAGGGGTATAACCTGTCGTAATTACTAGACCTATATCACCACGTCTTAGACATTCTAAGGATTCATCATATGATATGGTGTTAGAGCCGTTGATCGACATACCCTCAATAGTTACTACATCATATCCGACTTTCTTGAAGATATATGATACCTCACTCAGTAATGGTTTATCTTCATGGACTGCTGTGTAGATCATTATTAACTCCTCATTCTTAGGTAGTCTATTAGGTGTTGCTGATAACCAACTCTTAATTAATGCGTCCTCAAACGTCTTACCTAGTGATGCTACTTCACCAGTACTCCG
>JAJHRE010000008.1 GCA_020832985.1 Desulfurococcaceae archaeon
AAGAGCATAACCCTATGATGGGTCATAGAGGTGTGAGGGTTGGAGTTACCTACCCAGAATTCTACTACTACCTAACGAAGTCTATGGTTGAGGCAGCTGCAGAGTTAATTAAGGAGGGTAAGAACCCGATACCGGAGATAATGATTCCTCAAGTAGCTATAGCATCTGAGATAAGGTATGTTAAAGAGAAAGCTATAATCCCAGCAATTAAGGATGTTGAGGCTAAATACGGTATCTCATTAATGGGTAAGTTAAAGATAGGTACTATGATAGAGACTGTTAGAGCTTGTCTGACAGCTGATGAAATAGCTAAGGAAGTAGACTTCTTCAGCTACGGGACTAACGACCTAACACAAGCTACATTCAGCTTTAGTAGAGATGATGTTGAGGCTAAGTTCTTACATCAATACTTAGAAGCTAAGATACTAACCCATAACCCATTCGAAACGTTGGATGAGGGGGTAGCGAAGTTAATGGAGGTGGGGACAAAGTTAGGTAGGTCAGCAAATCCGAAGCTGGAGGTAGGGATTTGTGGAGAACACGGCGGAGATCCTAAATCTATAGAGGTCTGTCATAGGGTTGGTTTAGACTACGTAAGTGCATCGCCTTATAGAGTAGTAGTGGCTAGATTAGCAGCAGCCCATGCAGCTATAAAGTATAAGAAGTGATTTTATTTTTAAGTAAGTAATACTTAAATTAATCTTTTATCAATATTAGGGTTATCCTTAATAACTCTAAAGGCTATGCTAGTGATGGATCTTCTTATATGTGGTACTTTTAACAGCCTCTTAATGAAGTTATCTAACTCACTCACTGTTTTAAATAACGATATCACAATTACGTCATACTCACCAGTGACGTCATAAACAGCTCTTACATTAGGTTCTGATGCGAGTAACTTCTCAACCTCTTCTATATACGGACCTTCAACTTGAAGGAGTGTTATCGCTGTTACTTGGTAATTTAGTTTTGAGTAATCTATTAATGTAGCATAACCTTTAATAACGCCAACCCTCTCAAGTTTCTTGATTCTGCTTAGTATAGTTGATGGTGATTTATTTAAGATTTTAGCAATCTCCCTAACACTGAGTTTAGCATCATTCTTAATGACATCTAAGATCTTCAGGTCTAACTCATCTACCTCTACTTCAGTACTACTCATTAGGTATTTAACCCCTACATGAGTGGTAATTAATTACCAACTCAGCAGATCTTCGTACCCGGTTTTACCGGTTCTAAAGTTGTGAGTATTACTGGTTTCTCCTCAGGACCGCAACCAGCTGCTAAGATCATACCTTGGGATTCCAACCCCATCATCTTCTTAGGTTTTAAATTAGCTACTACTATAACATACTTACCAATCAGTTGATTAGGGTCGTAGAATTCTGCAAGTCCAGCAAGTATCTGCCTCTCCTCAACTCCTAAATCAACTATTAACCTAATTAGCTTCTTAGAACCAGGAACTTTCTCAGCATGTTTAACCACACCTACACGTAGGTCGACCTTAGCGAAATCATTAATATCTATTAAATCCATAAGTTAACCCCTTTAAAAGTCATTAATAGGATTTAATAACGTTTACGTATTAATAAGTAAGTTTTTTAAACCCTCTATATATAAGGATGAAATTGGTAGGTTAAACACTTGGGGAGGATAGCTAGATATTTTGATTTCATAGATTTCGGGGATATATGTAGGAATTGTAATGTGAACTGTTGCCGTAGATTTTACGCAGTCCTCCTACCTGAGGAGGAGAAAGAATATGAAGGCATTTCATCAACTGTAGAGACTGATTTAGGACCGGTTAAATGTTTGGGTCGTATAGGTAGGACATGTCCATTCTTAAGCACTGAGGGATTATGTCTAAACTATAAGAATAGGCCTTTTGACTGTAGGGTATGGCCTATCCTCCTCTACTACGACTTCAAAACAGGTGAGAAGGTCGTATATTTAGATATGGATTGTCCAGCCGTAGTTGAAGGTAGAATTAAGCAGGAGTTCATAGATAATGTAATTAAGTTGTTAAAGGACATAGAAATAGATATTGAGTGGTTGAAGAAGTATACTCTCGCTCCATGGCCTAATAACCTTAAGGAAGTGACTAGGTGGAAGTAATTAACCTACTCATTTTTAAACATTAAATAATTTTCTCAGACTTAACCATATCTGTTAACTGCTTAACACGTATTCCTAAGTACGTTGTTGAAAGTAGTAGTAATGGGTACTCACTAACAACTGTTACAACTCTATTAATAAGTGCTAGTATGCTGGATATCTTTAAGGAGATCCCTAAAGACTTAAGTAGTATTATCTGTATGGCTTCGAAAACACCTATATTCCCTGGAGTTACTAGAGGTAGTAACCATATAATCATGTATATGGAATCGAAAACTATTAAGGATGTTATAAAGTCTATATTAGTTGATACTAATGTACCTAGACATATACCGTATAAGGTGTTAGACAGCTTCTCAAGCAGTATTATTAACGTAGAAATCAGTAATAAGGTTTTCCCCGAGGTAAACAATTTCCTTACAGAGCTCCTATATTTGTTAGGGAAGTCATTAAGTTGTAAGTTGAACCTACTTGAGATACTATTAACTATTCTCTCAAATACCTTTGAAGAAGGTATTAATAATAATACAACATTTATAATTAGTAAACCAGCTATAGATGTTGATAATAATATAGTTAGATTTAAGGAAGCTCTTATAACATAGATAGCGAACATAGTGACTACTGCTGTAATTACTGTTAATATAAGTCTATGGGTTAGGAGAGCTGGTATAATCACATCCTGAGGCATTGATAGAATCTGTCTTAGCATTAATATCTTAGCTACTTCAGTAACACCACCGATAGGAACTAATAATTCTGTAGATATAGCTGCTAAGGTTATAGTAAGTACTTTAGTAATTGATAACTCTTTATAGTATACCTTAAGTATGAAATACCATGAAATCGAATGAAGTGTCAGAGATAGCGTACGTAGTAGTAATACTGGTATTAGAAGTATTGTATTTAGTGACATGATAATCGATACAGCATCATTTAAATTAATGAATATTAAGTAGAAAATCACTGAGTATGCTATCACAGCTACCATCACTACTAACAGTACATTCCTACGTTTACTCAACATCTCATTAACCCGAGGTTTAAGGTACCTCCAAAGTCAATCTTCTTAAAATACTAACTATTGCAAATATAAGTATTCATTATCGTTAATGATTGATCGTAGACCTAACAGAGTAGCACCCGTAAAGGGGTGTAACCCTTAAGACCTCGGGGGACCCTCGCCCTTCAGGGCGGGGAGGAGGTCAGAGCAGTTCGATTACTGTCTAAGTAGTTTTAAGCTTATTGACGAAAATAATAAAAACCCCCTCTTGAATATTATAGAGAGTGCTTATGAGGTTATTCATTAAGGCTTGGTGTGCTTACATACCAAGATATAGAAAATCTGTTAATAACCTCTTAATCCCTGTGTTGGGACCTGATGAGGATTTAATAACTATGGGTTATGAGGTGTGTCGTATCTTGAGACGTAATGGTTATGCTAATAGTATTAAGGCATTGATCTACTTATCAAGTGATAAGGAAGTTGCTAATGTTAAGTCTGCATTACTTTCTGAGTTACTTAGATTTAATGGGGTTAAGAATTATGATATAAGTAATTTTTACCACTTAGTAAGTATTGTTGAGGATATTATAGGGTATGGTGATGTCCTAGTTGTATCAGTTGATTCAAGCACGGCTGCCTCAGCAACCTCTATACTGTTAAGTAGTTCTGGAGGTCCTGTGGAGGTATTAGCATATGACTTAATAGCTAATACAGTACCTTTAATGCCTGGGAAGAATGCTAGGAACGACTTCCATGCAGAGCTCTACATGAATAAGTTGTTAATGTCTTTGAGGGAGTTGCTGACTAAGGCAGGAGTCTCACCAAAGGATATCAAGTACGTAGCTACTAACATTAGGGATTTAAAGTACTGTTCTAAGGTTTTGAAGGCTGTAGGTATTAGCGAGAATGCTTTAGAACCTACTAAGTATGTTGGGAAGATCGCGTATTTCGGTTTAACACATACGTTACTCACACTAATCAAGTCTCTTGAGTCGGCATCAGTTGGAGATAATATACTCGTTATTGATTTGGATGAGAACTTCAGTTATAAGGTCTCATTAATTTTAAGAGTTAATGAAGATTTAAATAATTTACGTGGTTGTGTGAGTTTTATAGATAAGCTACTGAGTAATGACTCAGTAGTAATACTACATTAAGATTAAATACTACATCGATGGTGGTCCTGATGAGTAAGGTATACGTAGTCGGTGTTGGGATGAGTAATGTTGGGAGGTTTTATGAGAGGTCATTAAGGGATTTAGCAGCTGAAGCCCTCTTTAAAGCTATAGATGACTCAGGTAATTTAACACCTGAGTACGTAGTAGTTAGTAATATGTTGAGTAGTCAAGCTGAGCAGGAGAACTTAGCATCACTTATAGCTGATTACTGTGGGTTAAGAGGTTCTTCAGGGTTTAAAGTTGAGGCTGCCTGCGGGTCTGGAGGTGCTGCAGTACTCGTAGGTTACTCATTAGTAGCTTCAGGACTAGCAAAAGTTGTAGCTGTTGTTGGTGTTGAGAAGTTGAGTGAGAGGACTACACCTGAGGTAGCTCGTGGGTTAGCTTACGCAGCTGATGCAGATTTTGAACTACCCTACGGGATAAGTTTCTCAGGTTTAAACGCATTAGTTATGAGGTATTACATGATGAAGTATAATGTGAAGCGTGAGGAGATGTCTGCATGGCCTGTGTTAATGCATGAAAATGGTTATTATAACCCCTACGCACATTTAAGGATGAGGATAACTGTTGATGACGTCATCAAATCACCAGTAATTGCAGACCCTATAAGACTACTTGATTCATGCCCTATAAGTGATGGGGCTGCAGCAGTTATATTAACTTCTGAGGAATTAGCTAGGAAGTATAACGATACCCCAGTACTGATAGCAGGTATTGGTAATGCGTTAGATAGTACTGACATCTCATCTAGGTATGAATTAGATACGTTTTTAGCTTCGAAGTTATCAGCTGAGAGGGCGTTTAAGTTAGCTAAGTTAAGTCCTAAGGATGTGGATGTTGCTGAACTCCACGATGCTTACTCTATAAATGGTGTTGTAACTCTAGAAGATGTAGGTTTCGCACCTAAGGGTATGGGGGCTAAACTAGTTGCTGAGGGTAGGTTTAGAATTGGTGATAAACCAGTTATAAACCCTTCAGGAGGTCTTAAGTCTAGAGGTCATCCAGTAGGAGCTACTGGAGTTTACCAAGTATGTGAGGTTGTGATGCAGTTAAGAGGTGATTTCCCAGGTGTTAAGGTCGGTGGTGAGGTTGGATTAACCCAAAACATAGGTGGTGTAGGTTCGAATATAACGACTATAATCTTAAGGAGGTGATCTGAACGTCGTTTCAGAGGATGTGGAGGTTAAAGGACATCCTACTAAATTTAGTCGGTACTAAATGCTTAAACTGCGGTCATGTATTCTACCCACCTAAGGCAGCATGCCCTAAATGCTCTTCAAGAAATGTTAAGAAGGTGTCTTTAGGGACTTCAGGGAAAGTAATCACATATACTGTAGTTAACGTACCTATAGAAGGTTTTGAGAGTATGTCACCGTTGATAATAGCATTAGTTGATACTGGTGGTGGTAAGGTCTTAACTCAGCTAACTAATGTTAAACCTGATGAAGTATACGTGGGTATGGAAGTTGAGGCTACTGTAAGGAGGTCTGCAACTACATTAGATGGTTATGTACCCTACATAATCAAATTTAAACCTAAAGAACGTTACAGCTAATGCATTTCAAGTCTATACCTAAGCTTAAATACCTTTGATTTTACAGGTATGACTATAAAAGCAATTATAGCTGAGACTATTACTATGATGGTCTCTAAGGGTCTACTGACTTTATAGTTAATGATTTCTGAGGAAATTGTTAGGTAGGCAGAACCAACTATTATTAACGATATTATTGATATAAGGACCTTCCTCGAGATTGAGGACTTTACTGGTGAGGTAAATGTATCCACAACCCATACAACTACTAACAACCCAGTTATTAAGTTAAGGTCTGGATATGTTAGTAGTTGAGATACTATGAGGAGTATTAGGAGTAGAGTCGGTTTTAAATACGTAGTAACCCTACTTGAATGTCCTACCCTCTTAGTAGATATGATATAACCTATTAAAGAGATTGTATAACCTATTAACATACCCACAACAACATCAACCTCCGAATGCATTCTAAGAACTACTCTAGAATAACTAATTAGTATTGGTATAGCTAACACACAAGCATAAAAAACTACTCTCCGAGTACTTAATGCTAAAGAAAGCCAGAACGTAGATGATATCTGGGCATGACCACTAGGTAGTGAAGGTCCCTTACCAATGACTAACATATCAATAACATTCTTAATGACGGTGGGTAAATCATTTAAGTTTACTACGTAAGTGTTAGGTCTCGGAACACTTAACCAATACTTAAGCAGTATGTTTAAGAACGAACTTATAAGTACTAGACTTAATAGTCTAATACCTAAATCTCTATGTATGAATAAGATCATTGATGAGAGCGCTATATATACTAAGTCATCACCTATTATCGAAAGCGTTATCAGTATTGCTATTGTTAGGTCCAACACTTCACACCGTCTAACTACGGAATCTAATGTAATAAATGTTGTTTCATTATAGGGTTTGTTCATGTTTAAATACCTTTACTATAAAGTAGGTTTTATGGAGGGTAGCATGTATAGAGTTAGTAGCAGGCAATATACCATAATTAAAACACTCAATGATTACTTAGTTGGTGGGTTTAGATACGTTGATGTTAGAGAAGTAGCTAAAGCTCTAAATACTAACGTTAGTGATCTTATGAGGGACCTCGCCGAATTAGAGAGTAAGGGGCTTATTAAGACTCAAAGACTTAGTAAGTATTTAGTGAGGTTAAGTGATTTAGGTATTAAGTACTTAAACGAGGGTTTACCTGAATTTAAATTACTTCAAGTTTTAGTGAATCTTAATTCTAGAGGTATTAAGAGTTTAAGAGTTGATGAGCTTAAAGAGGTCTCTAAGTTAAGTGATGATGAATTCTCAGCTTCATTAGGTATACTGAGGAGGTTTAACGTGATCTCAATAAGTAGGAATGTAGTTGATGTTTCATTAGATAATGCTAAGATTCAGGAGTTTAGTAAGTACTTAGAAGATGTTAAGGAGCTACTGAGTAGGTTAAATGAAGGGCTTATAGTGGGGTCATTAGATAGTAAGCTACAGAGTATTAAGAGGAGGGGTTTCATAGTTGTTGATGAGATTAAGGAATTAAGTGTAGGTCTTACTGACGTAGCCTTAGAAGCTATTAGGAATAACTTAATAATTGCTAAGGATATAGTCACAGTACTAACCCCGGAGTTAATATCTAGTGGTGGTTGGAAGGATGTAGAGTTTAAGGAGTTTGATTTAAGTATTGAGGTACCGATGGTATACCCATCTAGGAAGCATCCATACATAGAGTTCTTAAACTATGTAAGAGATATTGTCGTTTCTATGGGGTTTGAGGAGGTAAAGGGTCCTCACCTAGAGCTAGAGTTCTGGAACTTCGACGTCCTCTACGTCCCACAATACCACCCAGCGAGAACTATAACAGATGTTTACTTCGTTAAGGAAGGAGTTCAAGTAAGGTATGATGTAGATGAGGAGGTAATGAGCATCGTTAGGAGGGTTCATGAGGATGGAGGCCCTGCTAATTCATTAGGTTGGGGGTATAGATGGGATCCTAAGAAAGCATTGAAGTTAATACTGAGGACCCATACAACATCAGTTTCAATGCGTACTATATATGAGAGAGGTGAGGGTGAGTATAGATGTTTCTCATTAGATAGGGTTTTCAGGCCAGACACTCCAGACCCTACGCACTTGATGGAGTTCCACCAACTTGAGGGTATAATAGTTGGTAAGGAAGTCTCCTTCAAACACCTCCTAGGGTTCTTTAAAGAATTTGCGAGACGTCTAGGTTTAGGGGATGTAATATTTAAACCAGCGTACTTCCCATTCACAGAACCTAGTGTTGAGGGCTACGTAAAGCATCCTAAGTTAGGATGGATTGAGGTTTTCCCAGGCGGTATGTTCAGACCTGAGGTTTTAAGACCGCTTAGAGTAGTTAACTGTAATGTTGCGGCTTGGGGTATAGGTATTGATAGGATAGCTATGATGGTGTTAGGTATAGATGATATTAGGGAGTTATACAGTAATTCATTAGATGTGATTAAGGGTATGAAGATTCCTAAGACGTTACTAAAGGGGTGAGACTATACCGACCATTGAGGTTAAGTTATGGGATATTGAAAGGATAGTGAAGAGTCGTATAAGGTTTGATGAGTTGGGAGAATATCTTACTAAGCTTAAGTGTGAGGTTGAGGAAGTTCGTGGTGATACGTTAGTTTATGAGGCATCACATGATAGGCCAGACTTATTCTCAGCGGAGGGTTTAGGAAGAGCTTTAAGGAGTTTAAAAGGAGTTGATAATGGATTTAAAGAAGTTGTGGTTAGGGATTCAGATGTTGAGGTAATAGCTTCGAATAAGCCGTCCTACAGACCATACGTCTTAGGAGCTATAGTTAAGGGTTTATCCTTAGATGAGGAGTCAATAACACAGATAATTCAACTACAAGAGAAGTTACACCTCAGCTACTGTGGTGATAGGGCTTTAGTAGCTATAGGACTCCATGATTATAGTAAGATAACACCTCCAATATATTATAAGGCTGTTAGTGAGTATAGGTTTAAGCCTTTAGGTTATGATGAGGAGATGAGTATTAGGGAAATACTCAGTAAAGTGGATAAGGGGGTTAGGTATAGGCATTTAGTTAGAGATGGTGAGTACCCCCTACTAGTAGATTCTAAGGGGATGGTACTATCTATGCCCCCAATAATTAACGGTGATTACACTAGAATAACTACTAATACTACTCAATTCTTCATAGACATAACTGGGACAGACTTAGAGTTGATGAGTAGGGTCTTGAACGTAGTTATAGGTGCGTTGTTAGAGAGAGGTGATGAAGTCACAGTATTTAAGGTTAGAGTCTTAGATGGGGATAGGATTATATGGAGTCCTAGATATGATGTAAAGGTATTTAAAGTAGGTTTAGATGATGTTAAATCGTTATTAGGTATCGACTTAAGTGTTGAAGAAGTTATTAAGTGTTTAAATAGTATGGGGTTTAATGTTAAGGTATTAGACCTAAGGTCTTTAGAGGTTAGGGTACCTCCCTATAGGATCGATGTAATGCATGTTGTCGATATTATTGAGGATATAGCTATTGCTTACGGTTATGACAGGTTAACACCGACGCTCCTACCACCTACGCATAACGGTAGTATACATCCGATAGAGGGGTTCTCGAGAATTGTTAGGGATTTAATGATAGGTTTAGGTTTTAACGAAGTGGTGAACTTCATGTTAGTAGATTCCGAATACTTAAGTGATTTAAGTATAGGTAATTACGTCATATTGGAGAATCCTAGGATGAAGGCTTATTCAGCAGTTAGGAATTCATTAATACCTTCAATACTTCAAGCAGTTAGGATTAATTCCTTAACCTCTAAAAACATTAAGTTGTTTGAGGTTGGAGATGTTGTTGAGTTAAGTAACAACGGCTTCAGAAGTTCTAGGAAGTTAGCTGTAGCAATATCAACCGCTGAGACAACATTAACTGACGTGTTAGTGGTTCTTAAGTCATTAATGAATATGTTAGGGATTAACTACTCATTAAGTCGTTGTAGTTCTAACTTAATGATTAGTGGTAGGTGTGGTGAGGTAGTAGTTAGAGGTGCTGTTATCGGAATTGTCGGTGAGGTACACCCAAGGATACTTAATTACTTAGGGATTACATTACCTGTAGCCTTATTAGAGATAAATCTATCATCCATACTACAGATAATTTCTGGTTAATTAAGTAGTTATAAACGTAGTAGTTCCTTAGCATTTCTAACTACTTCATAAGCTATCTTCTCACCAAATGTTGGTAGGTTAGAGAGTTTTCTAGGGTCGGCATTAGCTAAGTCTTCTAAAGTTTTAATACCATTACTTGCTAATATCCTAGCTCTAACCCTACCAATACCCTTAACCATAGTTAACTCTAAGACATCTTCTTTAACACCGACCTCTATACGTTTAGATAGTGTTTCTAATCTCTTAGCATGTTCTTTCAAACCTACTACATAGCATACTTGGCTTGAGGCGTGAGCTACCCAACTCCCTGTATCGGTTAGCGTGAGTAGGTCGCCCAAACCTATATCGTACTTACTTATTATTGAATCCTCATCAACTTCGTTAACCCATTCATTAAGTATCAAGGCTATTTTAAAACCTCTTAACCAGTCATCATAGTCGACATCCTTTAAATTACTTATATCAGGTATTAGTCCTAGGTCTGAGTAAGCTAGTGCATCATCTTCTAACCTACTATAACCTGTAACCCTAACCCTACTGAAGTCTGGTGTTATTGAGAGTAAGTGTAGGTAGTAGAGGTCCTTCACATCCTCTACCCTACTTAAATCCTTTATAATGATCTTAGCTGTTAACGGATCTATATAGAGTTTTGAAACTGTAATGCCTAGCTCTGTAGGTACGTACCTACCACCTCTTACCTCAATCATATTATCATTTACTAATTCATCAATAACTCTACGTATTATATATTTGCTTAAGCTGAAGGCTGGTGTGTTGAAGGCTAATGTCTTATTGAAGAACATGTTTAATTCATCATCATTACTTACATAGCCAGAAGCTACAGATGCTAAGACATGTATCCGTAGGGATCTTATGTTGGTGAGTGCTGATGATACAGCCTCAACCTTCCCATATATGTACTTCCAACCCTCAGCAGGTGAGGAAACATCTGCTAATACAACCTCACCGTAGGGGTCGTACTGTGGTCTACCAGCCCTACCACCCATCTGCTTATACTCCATAATAGATATAGGCTTCATAAACCCCTCCTCAAACCTCTTAGTAAATATCAATACCCTACGTGCTGGGACATTAATACCTGCAGCTAATGTCGGTGTAGCTACGATTACCTTAATCAAACCCTCTCTAAATCCCTTCTCAATAACCCTCCTAGCTATTGGGGATAGACCTGCATGGTGGTATGAAATGCCATAACTTAATAACTTACTTAAAGACTCTACCTCACTACGTGATGGTGATTCTTCTTTAATAATATTCACTAACTCCGACGGCTGCGGCTTAAACCTATCCTTAACTACCTCAATTAACTTAAAAGCAGTTAGTTCTGCCTGCTTCCTTGACTGTTTAAATATTAGTAACTGGTAGTCGTTATCTAGTGCATGCTTAACACAGTGTATGACTATATCTGAGTTGACGTGTTCTACCCTACCATCGTTAAATTCTATAACGTTCTTCCTCCTATTATAGAACCCTTCAATAAGTTTAACAGGTCTCCAATCACTAAGCACTAACTCAGCATTTAACCACTTAGCAATGGTTTCAGGCTCCCCTATAGTAGCACTTAAACCAACTATCTGTTTACCTAGCATTAACATCCTAGCACAGATTAACTCGACTATAGGGCCCCTCTCACTATCACCTACATTATGTAGTTCATCAACAACTAAAACCCCGATCCTATCAATCCATGAAGGCCTATGCCTGAGTATAGAATCTAATTTCTCGTAAGTAGTTACAAGTATATCGTATTTCCCTAAGTGTTCTCCAGATTCCTCATAATCACCTGTGGATATACCGACCTTAAAACCATAACTACTCCAGAATTTAAACTCTTCAAACTTCTCTGATGCTAACGCCTTAAGAGGTGTTGTATAAATACCTATACCCCCGTTAAGTACTGTATTCACTAATGCTAACTCACCAATAAGTGTCTTACCACTAGCTGTAGGTGCTACAACTACTAAATTCTTCCCTCTAAGTAGTCCAGCTCTAAGCGCGTCAGCTTGAGGAGGTGTAAAGTGTGTTATTCCTTTAACCTTAAGTCCTTCTAAGATTACCTTAGGCATATCAAACGAGTGGATATCTATAAAATCATTACCCACTCAACACACCACTACTACAGAACTACTTAAGTAGAACTCATAAAACCTCATACTAAACTCACTAAATCATACATTAAATTAGTTTTTCTCAACCCATGTACAGTCCTCTTCAACGACCAACTAAACCTATATATACTTCCTAGTAGTGAGTACCTCATTACAGGTGTAACGTTTCCTACTCTTATAGATTCTAAGACATCATCAACTGTAAATCCATCAGCGTAGATTATATTAAATGCACTACCTATTAACTCACCTACATGTGCGTCTGAATTAGCTAGTAATGGTATGTTTAAACCTCTAGCTAGGATGTATGTGATGATATTTGAGATAGGGTCGCTAGAACTATTAAATATTTCAACAGCATCCCATACCTTAAGATTAACACCCCACTTAATACCTAGTCTTAAGATATCGTAGGGATGTGATGGAACTAATAAACAGTTATTCTCCCTACAACTATCTACTAAAGTACTTAAATCGTAAGAAATTCTAATTGCTTGTGGACACAGTAGTAGTATCTCCCCTAAATACGTCTTCACCTCAGCCCCATATATCAATATCTGAGACCTCTTATCGACATACCTACTAGCTATCACACTACCTAAGAAAGTATTATGATCTGTTACAGAGATCACGTTAATAGATTTTAGCTTAGAGATCTTAACTATCTCTGAAGGGTGTAAAGCACCATCACTTACTATTGAATGTATATGGAGGTCTCCATAGAGTTTAAGCATTAATCAACATCTCTTTCAACTTAATCCTTAACTAAGTATTATTCCCTCCTTCATAAGCTCTACGATCTTACGTGCTAATTCCTCTTGCTTAAGCCAATCACCGAAGATAACACCCCTACCTAGAAGCTTCATCAACTCCTTCTTAACGGTATTAGGTATGGGCTTTATACCATACTTAGCTAGTGGTGTCCCAGGTAGTGGTAGGTATGTATGGAGTCTCACTCTAACATTACCTAAACTAATTAATTTTCGAATAAATCCTAAAGTCTCATACATATCTGTTAATTCCTCAATAGGTAACCCTATTATGAAGTCTACATCAACACCGAATCCATACTCCCTTAAAATACTGACTGCATTAATGACATCATCAACTGTATGCCCTCTATTAAGTTCCTTAAGCACCTTATCAGAACCTGATTGAGCACCTATAGCTATCCTCTTATTATCTACGCAACTCTTAAGTACTTTAACTATGTCATGATCTATGAATTCAGGTCTAACCTCACTTGGGAATGTCCCTAAGTATATCCTCCCACCTAAACTCCTTAACCTACTCATAGAATCTAAGAACTCAATAACACTACTATAGTTTAGTTTACGTCCATCACCACCGTAGGCAAGTATGTTAGGTGATATGAATCTTAAATCCTTAATACCTTTACTAATTAAGAACTTACAATAATTTGTTATTGAAGTGATTGATCTATGCCTCATAACTACTCCGAAGATATGACTGACTTGACAATACTTACAAGCGTATGGACATCCCCTACTGACTTCTATAGGGTTAAATAAACCTCCCTCTATTGGGAACGGTGGGTAGTCATCTAAATTAACGTGTTTGAGAGGGTTCTTAACAACTAACTTATCATCATCTATATACGCTATACCCCCTACTTTAGCTAAGTCATCACCATTGATAAGATTACCTAAGAACTCTGTTAATGATTCCTCAGCTTCTCCAATAAATACGTAGTCAAAACCTAAGGACTTTAAAGAACCTAGGGGATCTCCACTTACATGTGGACCACCGCCAATAATCAACACCCTATCACTATTCAAAGTCTTAAACCTTCTTAAACTCCATATAAATGGTAGTAGGTCGGGTAATTGAGTAGTCATTAATGATATACCAACAATAGCTTTATCATACTTAGTGAGTAGAGAGTTAACTGAGTTGAAGAATTCATGAATATTAATTAGATGTACATCTATATCAATTCTCTTAAATTGAATAGCGGCTATCAATACATGTATACTGTATTTATTGAGGTCTGTATATAGAAACGTTATACAGTACTTCCTACTCATCGACCACACTATAAATTCAATACTAACTAACTTTTAATATCATTACGTCTTAATATAGTTCCTAGTCTTAAGATCTTATTAACTACGTCGTTAGGGTCTCTACCTAGTATAAGTATCATTGCTTCTTTACCGTAATCACCTTTATGATAGATAATATCTGGGACATAACCTAACCTCTTAATAGCTTCACTAACACCCCAAGGTATTGTAGCACCTTCAATAGCTTTAACTTCTGGAGGTTCTTGAGACCTATCATAGAACGATACTGTAAAGCCTAACTTATTAACGGCTTTAATTATTAAATCATCGTATTTTATATTAGCAACAGCTCTTATGGCTGGGTTAAACTCCATTACTTTAACTAATGCTCTAGCTAGGTGTTTAGAGGTATTGAAGTCTGGTGGTGCCATAGCTTTGATTGAGTTACCTACCTTGATGATTCTACCAGGGATTGCTGCAATGTCTTCAGGACCTGAAGTGAGGTGTTTAGGTAATGCGTAAGCTATGTTTAACTGTACCTCAGGAATTAAGTCTACTACTAATTGTGAGTTTTCCTCCAGAACTCTAACAGCCCTGCTTAACTCCCTAATAACCCTATATCTCTCACTATCAATTACCTCCCGAATATATACCTCTGGTATGAGGTCATCACAACACCTAACAGCGAACTTCAAGGACTTCTCAGCCAGATCTACAACGTCGTTAAACGCGGCGCTTAGTTCTTCATTGTTAATGAGTTTTAAGATCATGTACGTAGCTATAAGGTCCTTAGGGATTTTTGTAGGGGTATGTAATTCCAGTAATGTATTACCGTCGTAGAGTATATGGGTAAACACACCACTACGTACATAGTTTAGTAATATTACATTCTTCACGTTCAGTATATTAGATAAGGACTCCAGTAGCTTATGAAGTCCTCCACCAACATTAGGGATATCAAGTAGTTCTACCTCCTCAAAATTCAACACGAACATATCTGATTCTTGGTGAAGACCACTCCTTCCTAGGTAGCTTATAATATCTTTAATTAAGTCTTTAGAGGTTAGATTAGGGTTTACCATTAGTGTTTTTATGAATGACTTGGTAGGGTTGTTAAGTAAGGTCTTAATAACATTTAACCCAGAAGCAACATCAAGTTTTAAAGCTTTTAAGGAACTAATATCTACTCTACCGAGTTCTTTAGTTATTTCCTCCTCATTAAACTTTAAGATAACTGTACCTCCTTTAGTGATAGCCGTTGTAACTAAGTAACAATTAATCCTGAATAACTTACATAGTTCTACATCTAGGTGAAGACCTTCTCTGAAGGTTAAGTCAAACTTATTTAGTATTAATACATTACTTTCCATATCCACCGTAGTAACTTAAGTGAGGTTACGTTAAATATGTATGGGTTTCTTAAGTGATATAAGCACTGCTTCCTTAACTGCTTCGGAGACTGTTGGGTGTACGTAAAGAGTATCTAATAGCTCGCTCACCTTCCCACCCCTACTTACGATTATTGAGGCTATATGTATGATCTCAGATGCCTCGGGACCAATCATATGCATACCTAATAACCTACCGTCCTTACTACTTATGATTTTAACAAAACCCTCGTAAGAATCTAACGTAAGTGCCCTACCGTTAGCTATTAACGGGAACTTACTCACAATGACATCACCTAATGATTTCTTAGCCTCATCCTCACTCATACCAACACTAGCGACCTCAGGGTCTGTGAATATAGCTATAGGTACTGCTGAGTAATTTATCGTGCTATTAAGACCTAAAGCATTCTCAGCTGCGGTAATACCTTCCTCAAAAGCTGTATATGCTAGGAAGTACTTACCTACAACATCCCCAGCTGCGTAGACGTTCGGGACATTAGTCTCCATCTTATCATTAGTTATTATCTCCCCACGTCTCCCAACCTCCACACCTAGTATGTGTAGGTTTAAGTCCTTAGTATTAGGTCTCCTACCAACAGCTACTAAGACCTTATCAACTACTAATCTAATACCGTTTGATAGATACGCACTAATACCTTCATTAACCTTCTCAAACCTACTGACTGAGGTATTAGTAAATATTTGGATACCTTCCCTAGATAATATCTTCTGTAGTGTTAGAGCTACCTCACTATCTATGTTGGGGAGTATGTGAGGCATTATCTCAATCACATAGACTTCACTACCTAACGTCTTAAAGATCTGAGCTAACTCGATACCTATAGCCCCACCACCAACTACTAATAACTTCTTAGGTACTTCATTCATTACTACAAGCTCATCACCACTTACAGCGTCTACTCCTTCAATACCCGGTATGTTAGGTTTTGAAGGTAGGGAGCCTGTAGCTATTATGAGTTTATCGTATTTAAACCTCTCTCCAGAAACTTCAACGACTCCGTTATCAACGATCTTACCTTCACCACGTACTATCTGGACTCCATTCTTTCTAAGCAAGTACTCAACACCTCTCACTAACCTACTAACTACACTGTCTCTACTAATGAATACCTTCTCAAAACTGACCTCTATATCGTTAACTAACACACCCTTCTTCCTAAGCTGTTTAATACGTCTTAAAGTAGATGTTATAGATGCTAGAGCTTTAGTCGGTATACAGCCCCTATTAAGACATACACCACCTATACTACCCTTCTCTATCACCAGGACATCACCACCTAACTGAGCAGCTCTTATAGCGGCTACATAACCAGCAGGTCCTGAACCAATGATTACAACTCTAGGTTTATTCATAATACCATCTCAAAATTACAACTTAGACTTCACCAACTACTTTCTCTGGTGTTTCTAAGAATGACTTCAGGGTTGCTAGGAATTCAGCTCCATGATAACCATCTATAGCTCTATGATCGAATGTTAAGCTAAATGTACATGTAGGTCTTACTCTAACCTCACCATTAATAACTACTGGTTTATCAATTATCCTTCCAATACCTAATATCGCTACTTGCGGTGGATTTATTATCTGTGTAAACCCGTCAACAGAGCCTAACATCCCTATATTGGATATTGTGAAGGTCCCACCAGTTAAATCCTTAATACTTAACTTACCCTCACGTGCCTTACTAACTAAGTCATTAAGTTCTTTAGAGACCTCACCTAAGTTCTTAAGGTCTACATTCCTAATTACTGGGGTTACAAGACCTAACTTCTCACTCTGGACAGCTATTGATATGTTTATATCATCTATAACCTTAACCTCATCACCTTCAATTACTGAGTTAAAAATTATATGATTTCTTAAGACATGGGAAACTAGTTTAGTAAATATTGCAGTATATGTTAGACGTGTGTTGTATTTCTCCTTGACTATAGGTTCTAACCTAACCTTCAAATCCCTTACGTAACCAACGTCGAACTCTGCATGTAGTGTTACATGTACTCTCTCACTATAGCTCTTAGAGAGTCTCTCAGCTATTGTAGCTCTAGGCCATGTTTTTAAAGAAAAAGTCTTAACTACCTTCATTTAATTACCTCACTCAATTATAGCTACTGCCTTCCCTACAGGAACTACATCACCTACATTAGCTAAGATCTTCTTAATAACCCCTGACTTAGGTGCCTCTAAATCAAAAACTACTTTCTCAGCTTCTACACGTGCTATAACTTCACCTTCTTTAACAGTATCGCCTTCCTTCTTCAACCACTCAACAATCCTTCCCTCCTTCATCTCAGGATCCATTCTAGGCATTATGACCTCTACCAATTTATCACCGAGTGTTTTACCTCCTCTCAGTTAAAATTATTTACTCCTCTTAACTAAGGACTTGATAGTGTTTATAAGTTTCTCCTCATTAGGTAGGAACGCGTTATATGCTTTAGGTGAGAATGGTGCAGGCATATCCTCAGCAGCTAATCTAATCACAGGTGCTTTAAGATACTCATAAGCTTCCTCTACAGCTATCGCAGCTACCTCAGCACCAACACCAGCTGTTTTATGATCAGGTTCTATAATTACTAATCGACCAGTCTTCTTAACAGACTCTATCAATGTCTTCTTATCAAATGGGTTTAAAGTCCTAGGATCTATAACTTCAACGCTGATACCCTCGACCTCCAATTTCTTAGCTGCTGAGAGGGCTACGTGAACCATGATTGAGAAGGCGAACACTGTAACATCTTTTCCCTCCTTCTTAACATCAGCAACTCCTAAAGGTATTAAGTATTCCTCAGTAGGTACAGGCCCTCTTACCCTGTAGAGTGCAGCACTCTCTATAAATATATCTGGGTTCTCATCCCTTATAGCAGATTTTAAAAGCCCTTTAGCATCGTAAGGTGTTGACGGTACTTCAATGTAGAATCCAGGTGTGTTCATCAGGAATGCTGGGAAGCATTGTGAGTGTTGAGCAGCTGCATA
Source organism: Desulfurococcaceae archaeon (assembly GCA_020832985.1). Lineage (GTDB taxonomy): Archaea > Thermoproteota > Thermoprotei_A > Sulfolobales > NBVN01 > CAZZLT01. The sequence goes on from JAJHRE010000008.1 coordinate 18,556, forward strand.
CCTATAAAATGCGCATTGAGTCCTAATCACGGCTGGTACTTTAAGCTTCCCACCAGTCATGAACCTGATCTTAGGTAAGTGGTTAATTAGTTCGTCAGCTCCACACATTAGGAAGTCCATATACATTATCTCAGCTACAGGCCTCATACCAGCTATAGCAGCACCTATAGCTGCACCGATTATAGCTTCCTCAGATATCGGTGTATCCCTAACTCTTTCAGGGCCGAATTCCTCATAAAGTCCTTGAGTAACTTTAAAGACACCGCCGATGAGGCCTATATCCTCACCTAGTAGGAATACTCTCTCATCCCTTAACATCTCCTCCCTTAAAGCCTCCCTTATAGCTTCTGCGTAGGTGATCTCACGTACTACCACTTACATCACCTCACATATACGAATTGCTTAGCGAATTCAAGGTCTGTCTCCTCACTCTCCTCAGCAAACTTAACAGCTTCCTCAATCTCTTGAAGAACTCTAACATCAACCATCTCTAACTCTTGCTCAGTAACTACCCCCTCCCTTAACAACCTCTCCTTAAATAGCTTTATCGGACATCTCTGCTTCCAAGCAAGTACCTCCTCATCTGGACGGTACTTACCTAAGTAGTACATTCCATGATCAAGCCATCTATATGTTCTAGCCTCAATAAATGTAGGTCCTCCACCTCTACGAGCCCTCTCAACAGCTTCTAAAGCTACCTCATAAACAGCTAATACATCATTACCGTCAACTACCTTACCAGGCATGTTATAAGCTATAGCTCTATCAACTATCTCCTTAGCAGATATAGACTTACTAATATGTGTTGAGATTGCGTAGAAATTATTCTCACATACGAATACCACTGGTAGTTTCCATAGTGACGCTAGGTTTAATGCTTCATGGAAGGTACCTCTATTAGTAGCTCCATCACCAAAGAATGAAACAACTACTCGATCCTCCCTCCTCATCTTAAACGCTAATGCAACACCGACAGCTATCGGGATACTACCAGCTACTATAGCTGATGAAAATATAACACCGACTTCAGGTTCAGTACTATGCATAGATCCCCCAATACCTTTACAAACACCGGTCTTCCTAGCCATTAACTCAGCCATTAGGTACTTAGGATCTACACCCTTAGCAAGACTATGTCCATGACCTCTATGAGTACTTAATATATAATCATCTTTCCTAAGAGCTGAACACACACCAACAGCTACAGCCTCCTCACCTATATAACCATGAGCTATACCTGGAATCTTACCAATCCTATACAACTCAACTAACTTCTCCTCAAACCTCCTTATCAATACCATCTTATAATACATATCAAGCAGTAATTCCTTACTTAAGGACTTAACATCCAATACACTCCCCCATAACTAAATTAAGCATCATTTTTAACTCTTTCAGGACTAATAGGTCATGACGCTTAAACGCTTTCAAATTCAATAGCTTATATTATTATTTAATATCTCAAACAGAATTATATTCATGGTGGTTTGTTTGAGGTTGGTTGGTCGTGTAGCTATTGTTACTGGTGGTGCTAGAGGTATTGGTAGGGCTATTGCTGAGGAGTTCCTTAAGGAGGGTGCTAAGGTAGTTATAGTTGATGTACTTGAGGAGGAGTTGATGAGTACTGCTAAGGAGTTGAGTAGGTATGGTGATGTAACAGCAGTAAAAGCAGACATAACTAAGAAAGAGGATAGAGAGAGGATTGTGAAAGTAACGTTAGAGAAGTACGGTAGAATAGATATACTAGTGAATAATGCAGGTATCTTCTCAACAACATCTATTGAGGATATGACTGAAGAGCAGTGGGATAAGGTTATGAATGTTAATTTGAAGGCTGCTGCTATGCTCTCTAAAGAAGTTATAAAGTATATGAAGGCTCAGAGATATGGTAAGATAATTAATATGTCCTCACTTGCTGGTCATGTCGGCGGTATATTTGCTGGTGTGGATTACGCAGTTTCTAAAGCAGGTTTGATGTGTCTTACGAAATCCTTAGCTAAACGTCTAGCTAAGTATAACATCTTAGTTAATGCTGTCGCACCCGGAGTTATAGAAAGCCCTATGACTGCACCCTGGCCTGAAGAAGTTAAGAAGAGTTTCATAGAGAAAATACCTTTAGGTAGATTAGGTAAGCCGGAGGATGTTGCTAAGGTTGTCGTGTTCTTAGCATCTGATGATTCTAACTACATAACTGGACAGATAATTAATGTTGATGGAGGGATTTCAATAGGTCCGTAGGAATAATATAAAATATTAATGTTTTTCAGTAAATACTAATTGACTTCATCAAGATCTTCTCTATAATGTCTTTAGAAACCTCTACAGGGCTTTGTGCAAGTAACCTACGCATTAGTAAGGTCTTCTCAGCTATGAGAGGTATTTGAGACTCAGAAATCCCTAACTCGTTAAGACCGTTAGGTACTTTAAGACTTATCAATAGTTCCCTAATAACTTCGATAGACTTACTAATTTGTCTCTTAATATTTACTTCAACTTCAGAGCCTAACAGTATTGATATCTTTGCTACTTTCTCAGGGAGTACGTTAGCTATTACTTCAAGTAATGCAGGTGCTGTAATCACGGCACATATACCGTGTGGTACATCTACAATACCTCCTAATACTAATGATATTGCGTGTGATATATGAGTTCCTGCGTTCCCTAAAGCTACTCCAGCCATGTAGGAAGCTAGTGACATACCGTACCTAGCCTCTAGGTCTTGACCGTTAAAGTACGCTCTCTTAAGGTACTTCCCTATAAGCTCTATAGCTTTCTCAGCGAAGGTATCAGTTACTGGGTTAGACCCTACATAAACAGGTCTTAAATCACTCCTACTAGGTTTGAACCTCATGTTGTAGGGTTTTGCTGTATATGCTTCAATAGCATGCATTAAAGCGTCTAAACCTGTAGATGCTGTAGTGTTTTGAGGCATGGTTACTGTGTTGATAGGGTCTACTACAGCGTAGGTTGGTAATAGGTACTCATTTGATATACCGAATTTAATACTATCCTTACTAACTTTAAATACTGCAGTCGGTGTTGTCTCACTACCACTACCGGAGGTTGTTGGTACAGCAATTAACGGCTTTAAAGCTCCTGGGATAGGTTTACCAGCACCTACTGGTTGTGGTAAGTAGTCTAGGATATTAGGTGTTGGGTATGATGTGTAGAGGTTTACTAACTTAGCAGTATCTATAGCACTCCCACCACCAACCGCTACTATAGCATCAAACTTCAACTCATTAGCAAATCTAATACCATCATCAATAGATTCTAAAGATGGTTCAGGTTCAACACCACTCCACACATGTACCTCAATTCCTTCAGATTCGATAACCTTAACTAAACCCTTAGCTATCCCAACTTTATCATAAACATTCTTACCACATATAAGTAATACCCTTGATATGTTCCTCCGTCTTAAGTCCTGACCTAATTCTTGAGTTGCTCCAATACCAATCTTAGCTGGGGTTAACTTAACAGTAAATACCGGGTCTAGATTTAATTCCGGAACAGGTAGTATTAATCACGACCACCAGATCCGAATAAAGTAAAGTTAGGGTTTAAAAACTTAACTATAACGATAATAGAAGGATTAAGGATTTAGCCATTAACTCAAGTAGTTTACCCTGGAATATTATTTATTAGTACTAACTACCACTCTCTACTTAATGTTGTATTAGCGGTCTCGGTTTATATAAGGACTTATATGTAATTTCTAACTTATTATATGTAATATTTATAAGAATTGTAACATCTTTTAATTAGGTGGTCTTATAGGTGTTGATGAGATTAATAAGAAGTTAGATGATATGATTAAGCAAGCTAATGAGGAGTTTAGTAGGATTCGTGAGGAATTGAGTAAGATATCTGAGATGGTTAAGAGAAAGGAGGATATATGGTTGATTAAGGATAGGGTTGCTAATGTTAGAAAAGATATTAGAGGTTTTATACGTAGGTTTAGAGAGCAGATAAGGCTTATTAGGAGGGAGGTCAGGTCGCTACCTAGAGATATTAGGGACGTTGTTGCTAGTAGGATTGAGGATTTTGAGGATGAGATCAGTGATATGATTGATGAGTTACTGACTAGTTTGGATGATATTAGGGAAGGTATTAGGGGTGTTATTGAAGGTAGGGAGGTTCTGAGTTACTCATTAATACCTAACATATTTAAAATATCTACTATAGCTTTAGATAGTGTTTCTAGAGTGTTAAGTGATGTGTTACAAGATATTCGTTCTGAGGTTGAGAAAGGTATTGCTAAGGGAGCTTCAAGTGTTGTTTCTGTGAGGATTTTAGATGATGACTTAAAACTTATTGATATGTTAGTTAACGTTGGTGTGTTTAGGAGTAGGTCTGAAGCTGTAACATTCTTTGTACGTAGGGGTATTAAAGCTAGTGAGGAACTCTTAAATAAGATTAAGGAGAAGATTGATGAGTTATCTAAGTTAAGGATGGAGTTAGAGAAGGAATTTAAGAAGTCTTAAACATCTAGACCTTTAATATTTGTATAGCCTTGCTTAAAATAATGTTTTACCTCACAGCAGTTAGTAACTAAGTCAGCAATATCTAACACCCTCTTAGGTACATACCTACCAGTTACTATAGCGTGGAGTACACTATTTTTTGAATATTTACTTAGGATATCTAATATGAGGTCTTCAGGGATTAAACACATATGTACTGCTAAGCCTAACTCATCAAACACTACCAACTCTGGTTTAAACTCATTAATTATCCTAGGGTATTCATAAAGTAGGAAACCTACGCTCTTGGCTATGGTTATAGATGCTGAATCACTACCTAAATTATCAGGATTTACAAACTCATCAGTTCCTAAGCAATACCATTTAATAGTAACACCGTAAGTAACTAACCTCTTATAGAAGTTATACTCTCCACTATTATGGGACTTCATGAATTGGAGGACAAGTACCCTACCATCATATCCTAAGAACCTGAAGACTGTTCCTAATGCGGCAGTGGTCTTACCCTTACCCTTACCGTAGAATACTAAGAGCACGTATTACCACACTATATTACTCTATATTACTCTAAACTAACCCTCTTGCTGAAGTCAAATACTGTTAAACTGACTACTCTACGATTCTTTATCCTCACTACGACGTTATTACTCGTTAATATAGATTCGTCAGCATCCTCAACATCATAACCAAAATTTATGTATAGTATATCGTTTTGCTTATCATATTCAAACCATATATTCTCCAAATCACCTAATACAAGATCATTACCTTCACCCATTAACTACACCATTAGTTAATCTACAGAAAAGTTTAAAAAGAAGTATTCCTAACGTAATACTGTGTGGTGATGTGTATTGCCACGTCACAACTATTACTATGTGAAGATAAATGTATAGACCTATGTGTTGATAGAGATTACGACGAATTCCTTAAATGTTCTGATGATTGTTTAAGAATTTGTGTAGATGTTTCTTAATAATATATTTAAGACTAAGACATAATATTACTAGCTATTTTTCTTTACGTCCCTAATTCCCAACTACTTAAGTACCTCCTCTGCTCTTCAGTTAATTCATCTATAGATATACCCATACACTTCAGTTTTAACCTAGCTATGGATTCATCTATCTCATCAGGTAGTTTATATACCTTCCTACTTAATTTACCGGAGTTCTCAACTAAGTATTTTATCGCGTATGCTTGATTAGCGAAGCTTAAATCCATAACCTCACTTGGATGTCCCTCAGCAGCTACTAAATTAACTAACCTCCCCTCAGCTAATAGGTATAGCTTCCTACCATTCCTTAACGTATACTCGACTACGTGTTCCCTCAAGGTCCTCTTACTAATGGATAATGACTCTAAAGCATTAACGTTAATCTCTACGTTAAAATGTCCTGCATTAGCTAGGATAGCACCATCCTTCATTTTAGTTAGGTGTTCAGCATCAACTACGTTAATATTCCCAGTAGCTGTTATGAATATATCCCCGACCTCACACGCTTTACTCATAGGCATTACATCAAAACCGTCCATCACAGCCTCTAAAGCTCTGATAGGGTTAACCTCAGTAATTATTACCCTAGCCCCCATCCCCCTCAACCTATTAGCTATACCTCTACCAACCCATCCATAACCAGCAACTACAGCTACTTTACCAGCTATTAATATGTTAGTAGCTCTTAACAAGCCGTCAATAGTTGATTGCCCAGTCCCGTACCTATTATCGAATAAATACTTAGTATATGAGTCGTTCACAGCTATTACTGGATACCCCAACCTTCCCTCCCTCTCAAGTATCCTAAGTCTATTAACACCTGTGGTAGTCTCTTCAGTACCTCCATTAACCTTACTACTTAAACCCTTAGAATGTATATACGCGTGTAGGTCAGCACCATCATCTACTACTATATTAGGTAGTACCTCAGCAACCCTCTCAATACACCAATAATACTCATCCTTACTCTCCCCTCTCCAAGCAAATACATGAGCTCCATACTCAACTAACGCAGCAGCAACTTCATCTTGAGTAGATAGTGGGTTACTACCAGCAAGCCATACCTCAGCACCACCCTCTAATAAAGTCTTAATAAGTACTGCTGTTTCCTTAGTTACATGTAATACAGCCGATACCCTCAACCCTTTAAACGGCTTAGAAATCCTGAATTCCTCCTTAATGAGTCTAAGTACTGGCATATGAGCTTCAGCCCACTCTATCTGAACCCTACCCTTAGGAGCTAGCCCTAAATCCTTAACCTTAAAATCCATCTTACCCCACACAGAATGAATGTATATAGCCCTTAAATAATTAAATCATCTAGTACCTCTACATACCCTAACCTAGAAAGTAGTAAAGCATCTCTAAGTGGTATAGAGGTAATTGACCTCCTACAATACTTAACACCTCCATACTCTAAATCCTTAAGCACTCTAACCACTACATTCCCACCACTATCTACTAAACCATACATTAAGACCTTATAATAATCCCTAGCAATACCTACTAAATCCCCTAGTAATGTAGAATCTACAGAACCTCTAAGTTCCCCATCATAAGTTAAGAACTTCATACTCCTCAACATTGTTAAAGAATTAATGAATTTATCTAAAACCTTTATAAACTCCTCACAGACAACGACTTCAAAGTTTAAACACCACGTAAGTATGTTGTTAACATACTTGCTAACCTCAACGACTTCCTCATTAGTTAAAACTGTTAAACCCTTACTTAACAACTCATTACTTAAGATCTTATATAACACCACATCAGCAACCGATTAAAATATTAGTTATTTTAAGTATTTAAGCAGATCTGAAGAAGGTATGAATGTTTATTAATACGTTTTATTAGTTCGTAGATAGTGTTTAGATGTTTGTTTTAGGGTGTTTAGGTTAAATAACTTTATTGATAATAATTGCGATTGATAATAATAATTACGGACTGCTTTGAACCTCTCCATTTACGTTATCTTCAGATGAGCTACTAAGTGGTATGAGTAGTGATGGTTCATCAATTACTACTTCACCTACACTTCTCCTACTACTACCTTTCTGAATAACTGTTGTGATGACTATGTAATCACCTAACATATACGCTTTCACAGCCCTTACACTCATTTCCTTAGATTTACTGACATCACCTTCCCCTACTTCATTGGTCTCTACATCCTTTACAGGTTTCCTAGACAACTTAATAGCTAGTGAGTAGTTGTAGGAGAGTAGGAAGAGTATGAGTACACATATAATTATCAATATGGTAGCGTCCAATACCAACACCACATAACCTTAATGATGTAGTATATTTAAAATAGTTTAGACATATATGTTTAATGACCGGTTTTATAAGGCAGTTGTAAGTAATGTTATGTGGTATCCGTTATGGATAACACTTACTGTAGGAGGTTTGAGGGTAAGGTAGTGTTAATAGTTGGTGGTGCTGGAGGTATGGGTAGTGTTACTGCGAAGGAGTTCGCTAGGGAGGGTGCTGAAGTAGTTATTACTGATGTAGATGTCTCTAGAATGGAGAGGGTTGCTGAGGAGATAAGAAGTTCTGGCGGTAGGTGTACTACAATTAAATGTGATGTCACCGTAGCGAGTGAGGTTAAAAACACTGTAGATACTGTCTTAAGTAAGTTTGGTAAAATAGATATTCTAGTATACTTCACAGGTATCTTAGGTGAGGTAGCACCGATCTGGGAGAGTTCTGAGGAGAATTGGGATAAGGTTATGAATGTTAACTTAAAAGGTGCTTTCCTATTCTGTAGGGAAGTAGCTAAACATATGATTAAGAGGAGGGAAGGGAAGATAATCACGATATCATCAGTTGCTGGTAAGGATCCTAACCCCTACATGTTAGCGTATGATGCATCTAAGGCAGGACTTATAGGATTTACTAGAGGTTTAGCTTTAGAACTAGCTCCTTATAACGTTAATGTTAATTGTGTAGTTCCTGGAATAACTGAAACACCCTTCCTAAACTTCATGACTGAAGAAGCTAAGAAGAGATCTGCTAGTTTAGTCCCTCTAGGGAGGTTAGGTAAGCCTGAGGAGATAGCTAAGGTAGTACTATTCCTAGCATCAGATGATGCTAGCTTCGTTACCGGAGCTGCTTGGAACGTAACTGGTGGTAGATGTCCATACTAATAATGATGTTAGGGTGTGAGTATTACTTATGGGAAGATCTTAAGGATTGATTTAAGTTCTGGGAGTATTAGTGAGGAGGTTTTAAGTGAGGATATATTTAGGAGGTATGTCGGTGGTTCTGGACTAAATGCTAAGATATTATATGATGTTGTGATAGGGAGGGGGGTTGTAAAACCATTATCAAGTGATAATGTATTAGTATTCTCTGTAGGTCCGTTAACAGGTACGGGCTTCCCACTAACTAGTAGGTACTTCGTAGCTAGTATCTCCCCACTCACAGGTATATACGGTCAAGCTAGTTCTGGCGGTAAGTTCGGTTCTGAGTTAAGGAGATGTGGTTATGTATCTATAGTGATTGACGGTACCTCTGAAAAACCAGTGTATATTAAGATTGATAAGGAGGGTGTAGATATAAGGGATGCTAAGGAATTATGGGGTTACGGTACTTATGAGACTCAAGAAAAGCTACATAGGATATTTCCAAAGTATTCTATAGCATGTATAGGCCCTGCAGGTGAGAGGTTAGTTAAGTATGCAGCTATAATAAATGATGAGGGAAGAGCTGCTGGGAGGACTGGTTTAGGAGCTGTAATGGGTTATAAGAAACTTAAAGCTATATGTGTTAAGGGTTGGTTAACTCCAAGAATCGTTAATTCAGATGCTTTCCGTACTTCCGTAATGGAGGCTTTAGATGCTGTGAAGAAGGCTCCAGCGGCTAAGATACTCCACGACCTCGGTACCTCCGGTATGATTGAAGCACTCCATGAGTTAGGGGACGTACCTATTAAGAATTTCTCTATGGGTGAGTGGGATAAAGATAAGATTAGAGTTATCTCAGGTGTTACTATAGCTAGAACAGTACTTAAGGAGAGATATCATTGTGAGGCTTGTCCTGTAGGTTGTGGTAGGGTTGTATATTTAAATGGTGTTAGAATTGATGGACCTGAATACGAAACTGTAGCTTCATTCGGTACACTACTATTAAACGGTGACTTAAGGAGTATATTACTTGCTAATCACTTATGTAATGACTACGGCTTAGACACAATATCCACAGGTGTTACTATAGCTTTCACTATGGAATGTGTTGAGAAGGGTTTGTTGAAAGTGGATGAGCTTAACATTAGTTGGGGTAACGGTGAGGTAATCCCTGAGTTAGTTAGGAGGATAGCTTTTAGGGAGGGGTGGCTCGGTAACTTACTTGCTGAGGGTGTTGCTAGGGCTTCTAAAGTTGTTGGTAGGGGTTCTGAGAAGTTTGCAATGCATGTGAAGGGTTTAGAGATGCCTATGCATGATCCGAGAGCTTTTAAGTCTTGGGCGTTAGGTTATGCTACATCTAATAGAGGTGCTTGCCATACATATGCACCAGTATACTACATAGAGAAGGGAATGACATTCCCTGAGATAGGGCTTTCAGAACCTTTAGATAGATTCGATTCTAGAAGTAAGCCGAGAGCTGTTAAGTTGATTCAAGATATGGCTGAGTTCTTAGACTCTATGGTAATGTGTAGGTTCTGCCTCTACAGCGGTATCAAACTACCCCTAATACTGAAGGCATTAAACGCTGTTCTAGGTACAAACATAACTGTTAATGACGCTATGATCGTCGGTGAGAGAGTATTTAATACTAAGAGACTCATAAACTCAATCCTAGGAGTAAATAAGGATCACGACATGCTACCTCAAAGGATCTTCGAACCCCCATCACCACCTGGAGGAGCTGGAGTATTAACTCTAGAAGAATTCAACAACATGCTCAAAGAATATTACGAACTACGTGGTTGGACACCTAACGGTGAAATACCGGAAGACCTCATTAAAAGATTAGAAATTAATTAACCTTAGATCTGATTTAAAGTCGTAAGTACTATATCGTTAAGGTGTTTAACACAGTTGCCTACTAGGTAGTTCATCATATTACATCCCTCTGCTCAACCTCACATTATATACTTCTCAACAGCTGTACCTATAACACCTACACCTCCTACGGTACATGTTGGGCATACATATAATTCTGTAACTACAAGCATGGAGTATCCTTCCTGAGCTGTTTGCTATGTTAATCACTTTGTAGTGTATGAAGTGTTTATAGAGTTTAAATATCTAATAGGAACGTAGTGTTATGTGACGTTATGCATAGCGAGCGGGCCCGCCGGGATTTGAACCCGGGACCACCGGCTTAGAAGGCCGGCACTCTGTCCTGGCTGAGCTACGGGCCCTATCATTTATTATCTATGATGAGTTTTAAAGTTATTATGTTTTTTAATGATTTCCCTCAAGTCTAAGATTTTATCTTTAAATTCCTTAGATATTATGTATCCAGCCATGTCGAATACTTTACTAGCTTTCTTAAGAATTACGAAATCGCTTGAAGCTATAACCCCTCCCTCCGATAGTACAGCTATATCTGCTTTAGATGCTAACATTATATTTACATGTCCTAGCAACTCTGTTAGTATCTTCTTTAACTCCCCACTCTTACTTACTTGTTTATCGAGGATGATTATACTGTCTATAGGTTTCAGAAAGTTTATATAGTTAATGAGTTTTTGAGCAGATTCCTTAATAATATCTAACTCGAAATCCTTAAACTTAGTACTTCTTAAGTCCCTTACAAAGCAGTCATCACATAAGAATACATTATCACCCTCAAGAACTGAAGTCACTGTTAGTAATGTATTAAATCCATCAATTACCATCCTATAATTACTTACTTCAGTAGGTGTTATAAGTTTCCTACATATTTCAGAAGCATCTACATCACTATGTACGCATCTAAAAAGTAACATCCTCTCAGCACGACTCAGCATGTAACGTGAAGTCACTAAATCTAGTGATGTTTTCTGATTATATCCTCTATTAAGTAAGTATTTATAGTCAAGTATAGCGTTGAAAACCTCATCTCTTAATATGAGGGACATGATTAAATCTTAGTGAGGTATTCCCTAACTATATTCTTGATAGTATTGATGACAGTATCTAAGTCTTTATCAACATTTATATAACCGCTTACATGGTCTCTCTTACCACCACCCCTACCGCTATAGACCTTAGATACCTCATTAAATACCTCAACAGCGTTAACACCTGATATATTAGGACTTATAGATATCTCTATAAAGACTTTACCACCACCCTCGGGTATCAGTGCTACTGCTATGATTTCATTCTTACTGGTTAACTCCTTAAGTAATTCCTTAATAACCTCCTTATCATTGATTGTAAATAACTTCACGTTGAACGGTATACCCTTCACGATTTCAGAGGTTTTAATCATCTCATCGTATGTATGTTTAAGCCATAAACCCCTATAGGTATTTAACAAGGTCTTCATATTGTTTAACTCCTCATTAATAGACTTCAACCTCTTAATGAGGTCACTACCACCAACTAATGTGAGAGCCTCATTAACTAACTCCTCAACACCTCTTACATACCTTACTAACTGTGTCCCAGCAACGAACTCAAGCCTGATAACACCATCCTGGATCTTCTGAACATTAACTATCTTAATACCACCGACTTCACAAGTATTCCTTAGGTGTGTACCGAAGCATGCTTGAGCATCAACACCAGGTATCTCAACAACTCTAATCACTGGTTCTAACGGGACACCGCCTTGATATAATGTTAACCCGTATCTAGATTCAGCATCATATCTAGGTAGGTATGTGGTGTTAACATCAATGCATTTAAGTACTACTTCATTAGCAAGATCCTCAATACGTAGGATATCCTCCTTACTTAAACTCTTATAATGTGTTATATCTAACCTACTACGGTCTTCACTTTTCTCAGCACCTGCTTGCCATACATGACTCCCAAGTACTGACCTAGCAGATGCTAAGACTATATGTGTAGCTGTATGATGCCTCATTAACGAATACCTTCTAAACCAATCAATCTCACCAGAGACTTCACTACCTAAGATGTTAGGGGGTAATTCCTTATCAAGTACATGTACTATGACATCGCCAATCTTCTGAACATCAATAACTTTGAAGACTTCATTACCAATAAAGATCTCACCAACATCACTTTTCTGACCACCGCCTTCAGGGTAGAAGGAAGTCTGATCTAGTACTAAGTAATTCTTTAAAACCCCTACGACTCTAGCTTTAAACCTCCTAATATAGGGGTCTTCATGGAATAACCTCCTAGTTGGTGGTAAGTCCTTAAAAGCATCTATAACCTCCTTAGGAAGCCCAACAGTTTTGATAGGTTTTATAGGCGGTCTACTATGTCTTGAAGCTATTAACGAATAGAAATTCTCCGGTACCTCAACACTAACACCTAACCTCCTACACTCTTCAGCGACTAAATCAGGTGGTAGGCCGTGACTATCGTATAACTCTACTAGCTTATTAATATCTAATTTCTTATAGGTAGAGACATACCTACGTAAAGTTGATGTAGCTTTCATCATAACATCGTTAAACCTACTTAACTCGTTCTCAACTACATCGAGTACGTATTCAGAATTCTTACTAACGTTTAAGTACATACCACTCCAGAAACGTATCTGTGTTTTGAATAACTCGTGAACCACATCTAATTTATTGATGAGTTTTAGTATTCTGAAGATCCTCCTCAATACTAACCTAGCTAGGTAACCTTCACCAGCGTTAGACGGTACTACACCATCTGATAGCATAAGTAATGCTGTCTTAACATGGTCTAATAACGTAAAGACCCTTACCGCATTATCTAAGTGTGTTGAGACATCCTGAATATTAAGACCTAACTCATTAGATATAAGTGACTTAATCTTAGAGTATCCTTCAGACCTCTTAGTATCGTATCTACTGATTAACCTAGTAGCTCCCCATAAGATGTCAGGAGGCGTTACTTCAGTATCTAGGAGTTTGTAGTATGTGTTTATTAAGTCGTTATAAACTGCGTGGAAAGCTGTCGGTGTTTTAGATGTTAACCATGAAATCCTCTCAATACCGTAGCCAGTATCAACTATCTTAAGAGGAAGTTCTGAGTAACCACCATCTAAACTCTTAAACATCATGAAGACTAAAGTAGCTACCTCCAGACCTCCAACACATACCTCTAGACAGGGTCCTGCGTTACCACCACCTTCCCACCAAGACTCCTTAAACGTTATTTCCTCCTCAGGAACCCCTATCTCATCCTTGAAGAACTCTCTTGCGTAGTCTATAGTTTCATCTATAAAGTATACATACTTATCTGGGTAGTTGAAAGCGTGGTGACCACCCATTATGAAGTTAGTTAAATGTCTACCTAATGTATAACCCACAGCATCTATATCCTCAAGTCTTATACATGGTTGAGCTATAACTAATGGATTGGCTGGTGGCGGTACAATACCTGAGGTTACGTGGGGTTGGAAAACAACTATACTAGCTATCGTTAAGTATAGATCATCCCTCCACCTAGCTACGACAGGTTTAGGTTCTATGACTTCATGACCTCTCCTACTGAAGAAGTTTAGAAATATGTCACGAGATTGTCGGACATTTAATCTAACTTTAGTAGGTATGTTGAAGAATGTGTAGTCACTACAAGGTACGTCATTACATGTATCTCTGGGTATTAACGACCAGAAATTAGCACCACAAACTTTACATTTATATCTACGATAGCCGTTAGTTGGAAGGGTCTTAATCCTTAGCTTCTCCCAATAACTTTCTACATCCATAAGTCTCTAACCGAAGAGTGATGATAGACCTTCAGCAAGTTCCTCCTCACTAACTTCTTTCTTTTCTTCCTTACTAACCTCGGTACTCTCCTTACTAGCTTCTACTGGTTTACTTTCACTAGGTTTTGTAGGTTGTTCTGCTTGAGGTTTGATAGTTATACCTAACTCAGGTGTTTTAGTACTGATGATTGATGCTAACGTTACAGCCTTAGAGATAGCTCTACTTAATACGTAGTGGATGTTTTCCCTAGATATAATACCAGCTTCAGCAGATAGTACTAAGGCATTATTATACGCTTTAGAAAGTACTGACGGTATGACTTCAGGTAATGGGATTGCTAATGCTGTTGCTAAGTCAATAGCCCTCCTAACAGAGCTTAATAAGTCATTCTTAAACGACGTAATATCAAGTCTTAACTCCTCAGGCTTAGTAAATACTAAACCTTCATCATATATGAGCTTTATCTTAAGACCTACGTCAATTACCTTAATATCTAACTTCCTAAGAAGTGATGCTAATTCATTACTTATCTTATCGCCTGGTTTAGCTACAGTTACGTCCTTAGCTATCCATATGAAGCCCTCCCTAACTTGGGTCGATATCTTCAACTTACCAAACATTGAGAGGGAAGGTCCTGGAGGGATGTTTGTAGGACCTGAAGGTATTACTACCTCAGAAGTAGCGATATCACCTGGTCTAGCGTATCTCTTACTCTTAAGTCTCTCACAAATTCTAAAGATCTCGAAGGCATTCAGATTAGTTAGTAAGATAGCGTTAGAACCACTTAAGTACTTAATAACTTCCTCATAATTCCTAAGCTTTAAGTCTTCTAAAGCTCTAGCTAGTAAGCTATTCTTTACAACTCTAACAACTCCGTAATTACTAAGTAATCTCTTCAACTCTTTAAACTGCTGTGTAGGCATATTATTTAAATCTATGATGCATAAAGTCCTATACTTCATTAACAACTCACTTAACTCTCTAACTTTAGCTTCTTTCTCAAGTCTAGACTTAGATTTCTCACTGATTTCAGACTTCTTAGAGAGTGTCTTTAATACCTTAACATATCGTGCGAGAGTACGTGAATTCACTTCATCATCACCTCTACAGGCTCACCCATAGTGGTCTTAATATAGACCCTACATACCGACTCTATAGGTTTCTTTATCTTAGATTCTATAAACTCTAAAACAGTCATTATGTTCTCCGTTATGTCGTCAGGGTCCATATCTTCAGTCCCTACCCTACACCCAACCCAGGGTTGTTCCTTATTCCTTAACCTAGTACTCATGCTGTACTGCTTAATTATAGCGTCTAAATTAGCTGATGGTTGGATAGGTATTGGGAACTTACCTCTAGGGCCTAGGGAAGGCCCTAAAACCTTACCGACAACAGTCATTAAATCAGACTTAACTAAGAACCAATCATACTTACGGGCTATCTTCTTAGACCCTCTCTTACTAAGTTTTTGAACCTCCTCCCTACTCAATACGTCAACACCTAACTCTCTAGCTTTAGTTAGTAATTCCCCATCAGCTATAACCAAGATCTTAGGAGGTTTCCCTAGACCTTTAGGTAGGTAGACAGCATCTCTAAACTTTATATCTGGTGATTTAGGGTCATACCCCTTAAAAACAACTATTAACTCTACTGACTGTTTAAATCTCCTACCACTTCCTAACTTTATAGCTTCTAATACAGCCTTCTTTATACTATCCTTACTGATCATCAATCATCACTTCTTACTTAACCACCTACTCTCATATTTTTGAAGAATTTCATCATATAAGCCTTCATCAACTTCTTTTAAGACTTGCTTAAACTCCTTGTTATCAATTGTAAGACCTATAGAACCAGCTGTTGATATGATTGATTTAACAGCTGACTTAAGCGTCTTAGCATTTAATTCATTCTTCTTAAGTATAGCGACTTCAACAACCTTCTCAAAATTGATGTTACCGACCTTCTTATGTGCAGGATCTCCTGAAGGTTGCTGAACACCAGCAAACTTAAGAAGAAGTGATGTTGTGGTCGGTGATTTAACCTCTACCCTATACTCTTTAGTTGCGGGGTTGACGTATATATCAACACGTACTTCAAGACCTTCGAAGTCCTTAGTTAATTCATTAATCTTACTTACGACTTCATTCACATCTAATCCAAACTGTTTTAATGTAGGACCTAAGGGTGGGGCTTGAGAGGCCTTCCCACCCTCAACTCTAACTCTTACTAACCTCTCACTCATTTCCATCACTTCTTAACAGGTCTTACGTAATCACCTGGAACAGTAGCTTCAAGTTTATATGATGATTCAAGCATATTTAATGTTACCTCATTTCTTTGGAGATTTACAGATACTACAGTAGCTTTTAAGCCTTTAAAAGGTCCTGAGATTATCTCTACAAGATCTCCAGGTTTTAACTCTGTGATGACTGGTTTAGTTATGATTAACTTCTCTAACTCCTCAATACTTATAGATCCTGTAGCACGTCCCTTAACATGTTTTATATCCTTTATTAAGTTGTAGATTATGTGTAAGCCTTTAACCTCAAGTATTATATATCCCTTAATATCTGGCGGGATTA
>JAJHRE010000041.1 GCA_020832985.1 Desulfurococcaceae archaeon
CTAAGGCATTTACCTTAACACCCCTCCTAATGAATATACTACCTGTTAACTCACCAATAACTAACTCAGGTCTTTGAAGACCGTCATATATAGAACCTATTAACCCGGGGCCTAACTCAGCTGATAGTGGCTTACCAGTAGCTTCAACTCTCTCACCAACTGTAAGCCCTCCAGTCTCCTCATAGACCTGTATATATGCGTAACCACCTCTAATAGCTATGATCTCACCTATAAGTCCCTCCCTACCAACATAGACGATCTCATACATCCTAGGTGATTCGATACCTTCAGCAACTACTAAAGGACCTGCAATTCTGTAAATCCTACCAATCCTTGAACTCATACTAGACACCTAATTCATACCCTATAATCTTAGAAGCAAATCTACGGTAATAAACTGATGGATCGCGACTTAAGAATTCCTTAGTATTAGGTATAACAGTTATTAGTGGTGTAAGGCCTTTCTCATTAATGATCATATGATCTAGTTTAAGGTTACGAGTTATGGATTCCTCAATCAATATAACACCTACGTCCTTCCTATTCTTAAGCTCCTTCAAGATATTAGTCACCTCACCAACGTTATCTACAGTATATACCTCCTTAAAACCTAATAATTTATAGAAATTAACTGATTCATTACTAGCTAATATAATTACCTTCTTAACTTCCTTCACCAAGGTCTTAACCACCTTGAAAACAGTATCCTAAGTAACTCATACCTTAACAACCTATCAATACCGTAGAGGGTTATAAGGTTAAGTAAACCACCCCTATAATAGAGGGCATCTCTAAATATTCGATATAGTGTTGAGACCTCCTCAATAAACCTCCCCATAGAACCTCCTCCATACTTCTTAGAGATCGTAAGTAGACTTATTAAGCCTACCTCAAAATACGGATTACCAATACCTTCGAAAAACTTAATACCTTTAACAATTAAATCATTAATAAGTATATCTTCCTTTAACTTAAGGGTCCTTAAATTATCTAAGTACTTTAGATAGAGTAAGATATCGTAGAGTGATGCTACAGCTATAGCAGGTTCGCAATCCTCACCAACCTTCTCGCAAGCATCCTTAAGTCTTGATAGGTGTTTAGAAATGATACAGCTAAACCCACCAACACCACCGCATTCGTCATAATACTCCAACTTAGTAAACCTCAGACTTTGTTCTGATGTACCCTTAGACCCTCTAAGGACAGCATAAACTAAGTTTAATTCTAAAGACTCGAAGAGTACTTTAAGATATTCTACGTACTCATTAGGTAGGTAGTAACTAACTTCATTTAAATCTGTAGTGAGTACTTCTAGTAAGGCATTATCTAATTCCTCAATACTCTTAATAAGAGTAAGCCCAGCTAATTCATACTTAAGCCATTCAACATCAGTAAGTTTGGTAGGTGTTATCCCTTCAACGATAAACCTGATCAGGTCTGGTATTAGTGGCGGCTTCAGTAATTTTAAATCGAGTATAGTACTTAAGAATAACTTATCACTAATCAACTCTATCTAACCCTTAAAGATTTTTGGTAGTAACTCACGTAGACATGCCTCAAGTCTAGTCTCGTAGGAATTATCAACAGAGATATCACCATTACCACTCATAACTATAACTCCCCCACTCATTAACCGATCCTCCACAATAACTCCTCTAATACCAATCCTACTTAAAAGTAACTCAATTAACTTCCTATCACGTGGATTAACACGTATTATTACGTCATTAGGTTCCACACCCATAGCCTTAAGAACTTCAACAGAATCTCGTAAAAGTATTTCTAAAGACTTTAACCGATCCTCCTCACTCATATTCTTAATAAGTTCCCAAACCTTCTTCTTAAGCTCCTCAACAACTTCATACTTAGCTTTAACAATAATTAATTTAGCCTCCCTCCTAGCTTCAGCAAGTCTAACCTCAAACTCAACCTCATTAAGAATCCTCTCCCTCTCCTCCATAATAACACTCTTCTTCCTCTCCTCAGCTTCCTTAATAATCATCTTAGCCTTCTCTCTAGCTTCCTTAATAATCCCTTCAGCTTCTATCCTAGCTTTTTCATATATAGCCCTCCTTAAATCCTCAAGACTCATTTAAAACCCCCAACTACTATGAATAGCATGACTATACCGAATACCATACCTAAGATCCCGAAGAGTTCTTCATAAGCAGCTAATACAATACCAGTACCGAATATACCTCCACGAGTCTTAATCAACTGAACCCCTGATTCAAAGCAAACTTTACCTTTATTCCATGCTGAAAATAACTCTGCAAAACCTACGAAGAGACTAATACCTAAGATAGCACCAGCTATATGTGGAGGTATTACACCACCATACCTACTTAGTAGTTCTGGAATTACCACAATGTATGAGATTAACATGTACGTAAGTCCGTAAACTAATGTTTGAGTCATTGGTAGGAATGCTAATACGAAAACCCTACCTCTTAACCCAGGATTCTCAGCAATTACTCGAATACCTGAAGCTGTTATGGCTGGAATACCTGATGTAGTACCTATAGCTGCTAAACCCTCAGCTAACCCAGGACTCATCGTAGCGATTAACGTATATATCTCATACATAAAATCACCTCAAATTACTAACTTTGTTGAATATGAGGATACTTAAAATATTTTCATATATCAGTCCTAACATAACTCTACCCCTCAACTTCAAGTCTAACATCTTCATATATAGCCCTCCTTAAATCCTCAAGACTTACCTTCATGGCCATGCAGATACTATGAATAGCATGACTATACCGAATACCATACCTAAGATCCCGAAGAGTTCTTCATAAGCAGCTAATACAATACCAGTACCGAATATACCTCCACGAGTCTTAATCAACTGAGCTCCTACCTGACCACAAACCACTCCTTGCTTCCATGCTGAAAATAACTCTGCAAAACCTACGAAGAGACTAATACCTAAGATAGCACCAGCTATATGTGGAGGTATTACACCACCATACTTAACTGTTATTCCCGGGATCACCATAAAGTATGAGATTAACATGTACGTAAGTCCGTAAACTAATGTTTGAGTCATTGGTAGGAATGCTAATACGAAAACCCTACCTCTTAACCCAGGATTCTCAGCAATTGTTGGGATACCTGAAGCTGTAGCTGCAGCAATACCTAACGTAGTACCTATAGCTGCTAAACCCTCAGCTAACCCAGGACCTATAGTTGCAATCAATGTAGATGCTTCACTCATATAATCACCTCACTAATATTAAAGATAAAGTTAAATAGTTTACGTTGTCGATCCCAACCTAACTCTAGTTGATACTACTGATATAGGTATTATCCTCCTCCCACAACCTTCGTAAAACTTAGAGGATACCTCATACATTATCAACCTTAATGAATGTACGAAAGGACCTAAAGATGAAAGTCCTAAATTCACCAGATGTAGTAGTAATGATATTGAAGCACCAACGATTACACCAATGATTATATTTATATAGCTTAACGTCGATATAGTACTGAATATTAAGTTATTTATCAATTCCGCTAAGATAGCACCTCCAAGAGCTATACCTGCAATCCTAACAAATGAGAGGACATCAGCTAGTATACCCAAAATATCGAAAATCCATAACAACGCACCGAAAGGTCTATCAGTAATAGACCTAATAACTGCGTAGCTAATAACTACAGAGATCGTTAAGTAAAGTAGTGTTTGAGGATCTATAAATCTTAGTATTCCTAAGACATCAGTATGTAGTCCAAAGAATGCCTCAATAGCTGCTGGCCCAAAGACTGTAGTTAATATTATGAGGAATTCTAATATGACGTTAATAAAGTTTCTACTAATGACTATATTCTTAATTAAGCCTAATCCATGAGCAATAAGTATTGAGTAGTATCCGACGATCATAGATATTCCTATATAGGTAAGTATTGCTGAGCCAAGTACTTCAGGGTCTGATAGACGTGGTGGTAAGCTAGGTAGTACTTGCGGTATTATATAGCCTAAGTAAGTACCTATCAACGAACCGAGGAAATTATGTGATAATAAGCCAGTTACGATACCTACTATACCTGCGTAAGTAGCTATATTAACTAACTTCTTTAAAGTCTCCCTACTCTCTACAAAGTATGGGAGTACGAATCTAGCACCTATGATAAGTCCTATACCATACCCTATATCCGGGAACATTAACGAGAAGAATATTAGGTAGAAGTATGTGAGTAATGGGGTAGGGTCCCACTCATAATGTGCTGGATAACCCATAATCTCAGTAAGTACTTCAAACGGTTTAAACACTCTATAATTATTAAACTCTACTGGTGGGTTTGGATCTTCTTCGAATACTGCATAACCCTTAAAACTCGATAAATACTTTTCTAATTCAACTCTCTTAGACTTTAAAGACCAACCAATAACTAATGTCATATACTTAGAATTAAGTGCATTTCTCAATAACTCGACTTCCCCATGGACAATTTCAGAAAGTAATTTAAGGAGTGCTAACTCATATAACCTACTCTCAAGAATCTCAGAAATTCTACTCACTAACTCATTAATACCTCCCTTAATCTCCTCAACCTTACGATCAATACTTACTAACCACTCACTAGTTGCTATACCTTCTAAGAATTTAGGGGTTCTAATCTCAAATTTACTTAAGTAATTCTTTAAAGTCTCGTAAGTCTTCCTCTCAAAAACTACTACAGCTACTACTCTACCCTCACTAATAGTAATTAATGTAATAACTTTTAAAGCCCTACTTAACATATCTTCAAAATCCTTACCACCACCATATAACGTCTTAAAGACTAGGTAGTCACCTACATAATCAATTAAAGACTTATCAACTACTTTAAACCTACTTACTAAGTCGTTAATTACTAACTTAAGTACTTGAAGTCTTTCTAACTCTTCCTCATACTTCTTAACTTCATCAACTAATGACTTAACCACATTATATATAGATTCAAACTCCTTAACCAACTTCTCTAAAGCTTCATCAGTATCCCAAGGTAATTCTCTAATCTCTACATCAACACTCCTCTTAATTAGTGAGTTAAGTTCTTTATATAATGTTAAACCCTTTTCAGATAGTTCCAACCTCTTCTTAATTACTTCTAAAGCTTCACTAGCTTCAGTAGGTGGTAATGGTTCGAATAAACCCTTCTTAACTAGACCTTCAACTAACTCCTCAGCTCTGTCCTTAGGAACTACTATATACGTCTTTAAACCTATATCAGGTCTATTAAGTAGTAGTTTAGATAGTTGAGGCAATTACTAACCCTCAAAACCAACAACTTTAGAGAATACTATCCTGACAAACTCATCAATCCTCTTACTAACATCCTCACGTAACTTACTAGCTGTTCTCTCAGCCTCCTCTAAAATCCTCTTAACCTCTAACTCAACACTCTCCTCAATCCTCCTCCTCTCCTCACTCAACTCAATTAGGTATGACTTATCACTTAATATCTCCTCAGCCTTCTTTCTAGCTTCCTTAATAATCCTCTCAGCCTCAGCCTTAGCTTCCTCAATAATCTTAGATGCCTCAGCTTCCAACTCCTTAACAACACTACTCAACAGATACACCCAATACAGGCTGAAAACACATAATATAAAGTTTAGCATTCAGTAATGCGGGAAATACATCACTACTCAGAGCGCGAAACTATCATCACTCCTAAATCATCTACTATACCTAAGTTTTAAGAATTCGTAACAATCACTCCTCTCATGAGGTACTACATCACCTCTAACGATATGCAGTACTTTAAAACCCATAATACTTAATACATCAGCTATAAACTGTCTATGACAGTACTTAGGGTTTAACTCCCTACACATTATCAAGACGTAGTACTTACTAGCTAACTCACTCAAGAATCTTAAGGTGTTATACACTTCCTCACTAGTTAGTAGGTAATTAACGTATGAGTTAAATGTCTGTGAGTCAACACACTTAACACTACCACTGAATTTAAGTCCTAAAGCACCTAAAACACCGAACCACCTATAACTAACACCTACACTACCTAATATGACCTCTAACTCATCTTTTGAGAAACCACGTAACCTACTCTTAGGGAATCTCCTAACATCAACAACTACCTCAATCTTGAACCTCCTAATGATATTGAGGAACTCATCTATAGAGTGATTAGAATAACCGATCGTGTAGACAGTATCTACAGACTTACTCAAGAATGAATACCTAATCCAACCTATCTAACCTAGGGATTTCCCTACCATATACTAACCTGATGTTATACCTCCTACACTCATCCTCTAAATACTTAACCACATCCTCAGAGACGTTCTCAACAGCTAATACAGCCATATAGACCTTACTACCAAACATAGACTCAACAAACCCTACATCCTCTAACACCTTACCTACCTCCTCCTTAACACCCTCAACACTACCTATATATGTAGTGACTTCACCGACAATTAAAGGATCTCTATTGAATATATCCACCTCCCTCTCAACACCTTCAGGATTCCTTAAAACTATATTGACCTTAATTCTAATCTTCTCCTCAGGAATACCTAAATCCCTTAACAACTCCTCAATAAACGCTGCTGTGTAATAGTCTAACGTTACACCAACAGTCATAGCGAGAGAACTCATCCCACGTTCTAACTTACTAACACGTCTCTCAAGCCTCCTGAAATCCTCTCTTAACCCTCTAACCTCCTCCCATAACTTATTCTGACCCTCTCTTAACGCTTTAACTTCCTCCCATAATCTGTTCTGATTCTCCCAGAGCTTATTCTGGTTTTCCCATAATTTATTCTGTCCTTCTCTTAATGCCTTCACCTCTTCCCACAATCTATTAACGTTCTCCCAGAGTTTGTTCTGACCTTCTCTTAATGCTCTAACTTCCTCCCACAGTTTGTTCTGATTCTCCCATAACTTCTTAGTCTCCTCCCTAAGACTCTTAACTTCCTCCCACAGCCTATTCTGATTCTCCCAAAGTTTATTCTGTCCTTCTCTTAATGCTCTAACTTCTTCCCATAATCTGTTTTGGTTTTCCCATAGTTTATTCTGGTTCTCCCATAACTTCCTAACCTCTTCTCTAAGACCCCTAACTTCTTCCCACAACTTCTCAATACTCCTTAAAATCTCTGAAAGTCCTAAATAACCAGCAACAGCATACCTAAACTCTACATCCTTCTCGAGTAATTCAATAAATGTCCTCTTAACTACCTCGGAACTACTCACTATACCACCAAATAATAAAGTATAACAAACCTTATAACATTACCTTCAACTTGTTAAGTGGTTCGTTAGATTTCTCATATTGTATTCCTATATAGCGTAAATTTATTAGTCCTTTCTCTATAACTGATAGAATTGGGAGTACGTATGTTTAGGTTTGGTGTTGAGGGTCTGGACTATTTATTTAAGGGTGTGTTGAGGAGGGGTTCTTTAGTCTTAATATATGGTAGGCCTGGTGTTGGTAAGACACTACTAGCTACTACTTTATGTTATAGGAATGCTTTAGATGGTAGGAGGTGTTATTACGTTTCATTTTATGAGGATAGGGATAGACTGTATGAGGTTATGAAGGACTTAAATATAGACTTAAACACACTTACCACTGATGTTTTCAGGTATGTTAAACTACCTCTAGTTACTAAGGAGGGTTTGAAGGACTTTATAGACGGTTTACTTAAGGATATCAATACCTTCAGACCTGATATAGTCGTGATTGATAGTATAACACCACTACTTAACGTATTAGGTGGTAGTAGTGACTTAAGGGTATTACTTCATAACTTCCTCTACGAACTACCTAAGATAATTAATGGGTTGGTAGTCTTAGTAGCTGAGTCAGTAGACGTTAATACGTTAACAGCCTTAGCATACGTTGCTGACGTAGTTATAGGTCTTAAGTCTAGAGTAGTTAATGATATAGTTGTGAGGGAGTTAGTAGTTGATAAGGTTAGAGGTTCTCAAACACTGTTAGCTAAGATACCGTTCTCAATAGTTAGTGGTTTAGGAATTATCGCGTGGGTACCTCCAAGACTTGAGGAAGTACCAACACCTAACTACAGTAAGTCATTCTACAACATATGTAGTTTATTTAAGGACTTAATAGGTGATCACCTCTATGGTGGTTGGTATATCTAC
>JAJHRE010000042.1 GCA_020832985.1 Desulfurococcaceae archaeon
GAGGATACAGACCCTAGGACTAAACAACCTATGCCTGAGGCATACAGTGCTATTAAGGAGGATTTAAGGTGGTTAGGTGTTAGATGGGATGAGGAGTACATACAGTCTCTAAGGATGGAGTTGTACTACTCAGTTGTTAGGGAGTTGATAAGGGTTGGTGGTGCGTATGTAGATTTATGTAGTAAGGATGAGTTTATGAAGTATAAGATGGAGATGAGACCATGTCCTCATAGGACAGCATCTGTAGAAACTAACTTAGAGTTACTGGATAAGATACTTTCTAATTACTTTAAGGAGGGTGAGGCAGTGATTAGGGTTAAGACAGACCTCTCACATCCAGATCCTTCAGTCAGGGATTGGGTAGCGTTTAGGATTGTAGATACTGATAAAACCCCGCACCCTATAGTAGGTTCTAAATATATCTTATGGCCTACGTATAACTATGCCGCAGGTGTTGACGATCATTTAATGGGTGTAACACACATCCTACGTGGGAAGGAGCATATGGTAAATACTGTGAAACAGAGATATCTTTATGAGCATTTAGGTTGGGTTTATCCGGAGGTGATTAACTTAGGTAGGCTTAGACTAGAGGGGTTTATATTAAGTAAGTCGAAGATTAAAGAACTCCTGAAGAAGTTCCCTAAGAAGTTTAGATCTATAGATGATATTAGATTCGGGACTATAGCATCTTTAAGGAAGAGGGGTATTACCCCTGAAACCATAAGGAAGGTGATATTAGAGGTTGGTGTTAAGGTAAGTGATGCATCAATTAGTTGGGAGAACATAGCTGCTATAAATAGGAAACTCATAGACCCTACAACGAAGAGGTTGATGTTTGTAAGTCATCCACCGGTAAAGGTATTCATACGTTCAATACCGTCGGGTCTTACTAGAGTATCAATACCTCTCCACCCAACTAATAAATCCTTAGGTAGTAGGGAGATAACCTTAGACGTTATTAACGGTTATACAGTAGTTTTACTTGATAAATCAGATGCTGAGCTACTTAGGGGTATAGGTTATATTAGGTTAATGGAATTCATGAACATTAAATACGTTAGTGATACCCCTGAAGGAGTGATGGCTGAGTTTGTAAGTACTGAGTTAAGCGATGCTAAGAAGGTTAAAGCACCTATAGTTCACTGGATACCTCATAGTAGGAATACGAAGGTAATTATCATAAGACCTAAAGGACTTAACCTACTTAAGATTAGAGGTTATGGTGAGGAATACCTGAAGACTCTTAAAACTGGTGATGTAGTACAGCTAGTAAGGTATGGTTTTGTTAAGGTTGATAATGTTAGGGAGGACGTTATAGAGTTAGTGTTTATTCATGAGTAATTAAGTTCTTATCTGATAGAGTTTTAAGTCACTAATACTGTATGGTAGGTCTTATCCTCATACTCCATCACATGATATCTAACCTCACTCAACCTACGTATCTCCTCCCGAACTAACCCACCGTCACATACCTCCTCAGCAATCACTGTTGGGAATGAAGTATCTATTAACGGATCATCATCGACTTCAGGGATGTGTATGAACTCTACGTTAATGAAGTTATAACCTAGGAGGAGCTTCCTAACCAACTCATAGCTCTTACTGTCATAACCTACGAATACTACCAACCTCCTTCTCATCCTTATAACCATTAACTAACTCTATAATGTTACTTTCTTAAAAAGGTAGTTACTCAATAACTGATTGTTAGATTTTTAAGGAATACTATAGTCTTAGTTTAGTTGGTGAGTAGGATTTAGCGAGTATAGTTTAGATAGGGATAAGCTTAAGAAGATTGTTAAGGAGTTAAAGAATTGGAAAGCACACGCAACTACACTGCTTTCGCTATACGTACCGCCTGGTAGGCCTGTAAGTGACGTCATAAACATGTTAAGGCAGGAGTTAGCAATAACAGATAATATAAAGCTTAAGAGGACTAAAGACAGAGTTCAGAGGGCTTTAACAGCAGCTATCGATAGGTTAAGTAATATATCGAAAATCCCTCAAAACGGGTTAGTATTATTCGCTGGTGAAAATGATGATACTGGTGAGTTTATATGTTTGATGTTCTCACCACCAGACCCTGTAACAGTATACTTCTACAGAACTGATAAGTACTTCCACCTAGAATTTCTTGAGGATATGCTTGAGGAATCAGATGTGTATGGTTTAATAGTTATAGAACGTGATGAAGCAACTATAGGATTGTTAAAAGGTTCATCACTTATAGTTTTAGAGGAGGTTGAGGGTTACGTACCCGGGAAGCATAGTAAGGGTGGTCAATCTCAGAGACGTTATGATAGGATTATTGAGGAGTTGGTTGAGGAGTTCTATAAGAGGGTAGGGGAGATAGTTAATAAGCACTTCATACCATATCTAGAAAGTGGGAAGCTTAAAGGTATTCTGATAGGTGGTCCAGGTTATGCTAAATTAGACTTCGTTAAAGGTGATTACATAGATTATAGGTTGAAGGAGAAAGTCCTAGATACTTTAGTTGATGTAGGTTCTCAAGGAGAGCCAGGTCTTAAAGAACTCGTTATGAGGGCTTCAGAATTAATTAAAGGTCAGAAATATGTGGAGGTAGTGAATGCTTTAGAGGAATTTAAGTTTCACCTTGCTAAAGATGATGGTTTAGCTCTTTACGGATTTGATGACATAGTTAATGCGTTGAATATGGGTGCAGTTAAATCATTAGTAGTTACTGAGGATATGCCTGAGCTTGAGAAGCTCATGGAATTAGCTAAGAAGTCAGGCGCTGAAGTATACGTACTACCGGAGACGATACCTGAGTATGTATGGATTAAGAAGACATTTAATGGTGTAGTAGCTATTTTAAGGTATAAAATCGTTTAGAAGTAGGGACTGAATGAGTATTGAGAAAAAGTTAAGACAACCAATAGTTGTGGTTTTAGGACATGTAGATCATGGTAAGACATCATTACTAGATAAGATTAGAGGGACAGCTGTAATTAAGAAAGAACCTGGTGAGATGACTCAACATATAGGTGCTAGTTTAGTCCCAGCATCAGCTATTAACGAATTAACAAAGCCGTTAAGGTCTTTATTCAATATACAGCTTAAAATACCTGGACTACTCTTCATAGATACTCCTGGTCACGAAGCATTTAGTAATTTGAGGAAGAGAGGAGGAAGTATTGCAGATTTCGCAATTCTGGTTATAGATATAAATGAAGGTGTTAAGAAGCAAACTATTGAAAGTATCGAGATATTAAGGAGTAGGAAGGTACCTTTCCTAGTAGCAGCAAATAAAATTGATAAGATACCTGGGTGGAAGGCTAATGAGTGGGAACCATACTTAGTAACTATTAAGAAACAGTCACGAAGTGTTGTTGAGGAGCTTGATAAGAGGATATATAGGCTTGTAGGTGAGTTAAGTAGTCTAGGATTTAATGCTGAGAGGTTTGATAAAGTTAAAGATTTTACTAAAACCCTAGCTATAGTTCCTGTATCTGCTAAGACTGGTGAAGGTATTGCTGAGTTATTAGCTGTATTAGCTGGACTTACTCAGAGGTACTTAACCCAACAGTTAATGTTTACTGAAGGCCCTGCAAACGGTGTAGTTCTTGAGGTTAAGGAGGTAGTAGGTCTAGGTACATGTATAGATACGATAATTTACAACGGTATATTGAGGAGAGGGGATTTAATAGTTGTTGGTGGCTTGAATAAACCTATAGTAACTAAGGTAAGAGCTCTACTAATGCCTAGACCTTTAGATGAGATGAGAGCACCTGAAGGATCTTTCATAAATGTTGATGAGGTTGTAGCCGCAAGTGGTGTTAGGATTAGTGCACCAGACCTTGATGAAGTCATTGCTGGAGCACCAATGTACGTAATACCTAGTGAGTCATTAGTTAATGATTATGTGAGGAAAGTTTATGAGGAGGTATCCTTAGTTAGGTTTAAGAAAGATGTTGAAGGCTTAGTTATTAAAGCAGATGCTCTAGGAACTCTAGAAGCTATAGTTAATACTTTAGAGAGTAAGGGTGTACCGGTAAGGATAGCTGATGTAGGACCTCTAACTAAGAGGGAGGTTATAGAGGCATCTATAGTGGCTAAGAAGAATAAGTACTTAGGTGCTGTGTTATTATTCAATGTAAAGCCATTACCAGATGCTGAGGAATTAGCGTTGAAGGAAGGGATTAAGATATTAAGTGATAATCTAATATATAGGCTAATAGAATCCTATGAGAAGTGGGTTAACGAATTAAGAGAGGAAGAACGTAGGCGTGAGTTATTAAAGACTGTATTTCCTGCGAAGATTAAGGTCTTACCTGGATGTGTGTTTAGGAGGAGTGACCCAGCAATTGTTGGGGTTGAGGTTTTAGGAGGTGTTATTAGGCCTGGCTACCCACTTATGAGGGATGATGGGAGGGAATTAGGTGTGATTATGCAGATTCAGGATAAGGGTAAGAACGTAATGGAGGCGAAGAAAGGTTCTAGCGTAGCGATATCCATAAGAGGTAATGTAATGGTTGGGAGGCATTTCGACGAAAACGATATACTGTACACAAACCCTACTGAGGAGGACTTAAGAAAAGTCATTACGAAGTTTAAAGAGGATTTAGATGAGGGAGTTGTAGACATTATTAGGGAGATTATAAAGATCAAGCAGAAGAACCAACCATCCTACGGGCTCTCAATTACGCATCTATTAAAAGACCTAAAAGGTTAGAAAGTAAATAACACACTTAATAGTTCTCAATTTTTAACTGATTGAATGTCTCTAAATGAATATGGAGCGATGCGTTATCTACGTGCTATTAACTTCCTAGCTTCTCTTTCAGTTTCTCTAAGGATGACTATGTCACCTATCCTTACAGGTCCTTTTACATTCCTAGTGATTATCCTACCCTTATCCTTACCTTCAAGGACTCTAACACGGACTTGAGTTATCTCACCAGTAACTCCAGTACGTCCTATTATCTGTATAACCTCAGCTGGGAAACCGAATTCCTCAATCACATTAACTTCAGGTTGGTTCACCACTATCTTCTTTTCCTCCTCACCCATACCTAACTCCTAATCACTGATAGTGTTAAGTGTTATAAATTATTTTGATTTCTTATAGCGTAAGTAGTATGTGTTGAGTGGTCTACGTAGGATGTAGTTGAGATGAGCAAATAACTTTATATATTACTTATTAATTGCGGATATAGAGGTGTTTGGAGTGCCTACGACAGCTAAATGTTCGTTCTGTGGTAGTGATATAGAGGTAGGTAGTGGTTTGATGTACGTAAGAAATGATGGGAGTATCCTCTGGTTTTGTTCAAGTAAGTGTTTTAAGAATTTTAAGTTAGGTAGGGATCCTAGGAAGTTGCCTTGGACTTCGAGATATATATCATCAAGGTAGTTGTAAAGATTAATTTAAATTAGGTGGTATGTTTGGAAAGGACTATAGTTATTATAAAACCTGACGGGGTTCGTAGAGGTTTAGTCGGTGAGATCTTATCAAGGTTTGAGAAGAAGGGGTTTAAGATCAGAGCTCTTAAGATGATTAGGTTGAGTAGGGAGCAGGCTGAGAAGTTATACGATATACACTTCGGTAAGAGTTTCTTCAACGACTTAGTAAATTATATGACTTCAGGACCTGTTGTTGCAGTAATCCTTGAAGGGGATAACGCAGTTAATGCTGTAAGGTTAATGATAGGTCCTACCGACGGTAGTAAAGCACCTCCTGGAACTATAAGAGGTGATTACTCCTTATCGATTAGGGAGAACGTTATACATGCGTCCGATAGTATTGATAGGGTTGAACATGAAGTTAGCGTTATTTTTAAGCCTGAGGAAATATATGATGATTAGATGGAAAAACTTTGATTAAGTGTTGTTTAGCTCTTATTAGCTCTTAGTAGGTGTGCTCTTACTCTTTAACTCGTTATACGCTCTGATCAACTCATCAACTAGTTCTTTAGCACCACCGGGTTCTATAATAGCTACGCTGGCAGCAGCTACTTCAATACCGGCACTCTCACCTAACCTTTTCTTACTGGGTACGTATAGGTACGGTACTTTCTTCTCTTCACACAGTAATGGTAGGTGCATAACCACCTCTGGAGGGTCTACATCCTCCGCTATAAGTACTAACTTAGCTAAACCCCTCTCAACAGCTTTTGTAGTTTCGTTAGTACCTTTCTTAATCTTACCGTTACTTTCTCTAACCTTCTTCACCGCCTCATAAGCTTTCTCAGCTACTTCTGGAGGTACCACGAATCTTACATAGCTTGGTTTACTCATCCTCATCTCACCTATCGTCATCAAATACCTATACCTACCTCCTTAAAAACTTATCTCATAATACACGTAACAGATTTTATGATGTGTTATTAGTCAATATCTACTGTTTAAGGTATTTTATCCTGTAATTTCCTGAAGGGACAGTCATTCCAATAGTCAACACATAAGGATACCTCATACATGTTTAAGTACCTTTTAAGGACTTCACATGCAGCTAAGTAACTACCGCTTTCATGGTTTAATAATCTGAAGTACTTACAATCAGATTTCATAGGTTTGTTTAGTCCGTGGATCATGAGTATAGGCCTACCATACTCTCTACTACCTCTCACGTCAGATGTAGTTGGTGATGTACTTACGTCTTTAAAGAATCTGCATGTGGTATATCCTTGACTTAAGCATCTACTAGGTAATGTAACATCAGCTGTTGGTTTGTCTAGAACAGGTGATGTACATAAACCACCCTTATACCATATACAAGGCAATTAATACTCCTATAAGGTCTTATAGGATTAAAGTTAATAAATCTATAAGTATTAGATGATTAGGAGGGCTGAGTATGGGTTTAAATCAAGGAGGGTATGAAGATACTTCACGGAGGTTAAAACTTAAGGTAGTTTACGAGGATCCTGATGTGCTAGTAGTTACTGCACCTAATGAGGACGAATTAATCAGGATAATATTAGATTTGCTTAAGAGTAAGCCTATGAATGTTAAGGAATTACATTCAATACTATCTGGATTAGCTAGTGAGGATAAGATTAGGAGAGCGTTAACACGTTTAGTAAATGAAGGTGTAGTCTACACACAACCTGATGGTAGGTTCATCGTTGCCGGTATTTAATGATCCACTACTTCGTATTAGATAAACTTATAAGTAATGAGTCCATAGACACCTACTAGAGGTGAGTACGTCATGTCAAGGGTTACTGAGGATGAGCTGAAAAAAGCGCTTTCTACGACAGTTATTGAGAAGAAAGATGCTAAGAAACGTTGGATTGAGAGAATGTTAAAGAGCGCTAAGTCGTACCATAAGATATGTCCTTACTTTGATAAGAGGTTAGGTAATTGCTTCTTAAGACAGTTAAGCGAGAAGAAGGGAAGGTGTGAGAGGGAGGGTAAGTTCGACGGGTGCCCAGTATTTATGGGATTCCTTGAGAACATGTATGATAAGCTAGTGAGTGAGGGTAAGAACTTACCTATAGACTTTATGGACCTATCATTACATATTTATTAAGACTATTATAACATACTATGAGGGATTACATACATTGTTGGTTGACGACCCGTTCTCTTACGTAGTTAATTCCTTAATTTCTATAATATATAGTAAGGTTAGAGATATCTGTGTAGATATACAACCGAATAATTTAGTAGTACTTGTTGAGGAGCCTAGTAAGAAGGAATTCGGTGATCTCTCCATACCTCTTCACAGACTATCTAGGATATGTAATGTTAGTGTGGATGACCTCTCAGAAACCCTTAGAAATCTATCGCTTAATGATGTGTTTTCAAAGGTGGAGATGGTTAAGGGTTATCTAAATGTTTTTATTAATGAGGTTAACTATGCTAGGGTATTAGCTAATACTGTTAGGATGAAGGGACAGGATTACGGATTTTTAAAAGATGATAAGAGGTTAAATGTTGTTGTAGAGTTCGTAAGTGCTAACCCAGTACACCCACTACATATAGGGTCTGGAAGGAATGCAGTCTTAGGGGAGTTTCTTTCAAGGATTTTTGAGGTTAGAGGTCATAGAGTTCAGAGGAGGTACTACGTAAATGACCTTGGGAGACAGGTAGCTACCCTAGTTTATGGTTACTTAAAGTTAGGGAGGCCTAAGGTACCGCAGG
>JAJHRE010000009.1 GCA_020832985.1 Desulfurococcaceae archaeon
AAGGAGATTCTCTGAGAAGATTGGTAGGGGTTACCTACCGACTTATGAAGTACTCTCACTTAAATCCATAGATATAGTCTCAACAGTATATACGAGGCGGAAGGAACCGACAAAGTTATACGTAGATAACCTCTACGTCTATATAGACCCTGTTGAAGACCTCATAACAACATACTTAAGTGGCTGGAAGTATAGGGGTTCTACAGAGGATAGAGATAAAGTTGTATGGCTTCTAATTACATGGCGTGATAAGTTAGATTGGGACTACCTAAACAGCATATGTGTTGAGAAGGGAGTGATGGATAAGCTTAAAGAGTTGATAGAGTTAATCTCAACATCACTAACTTAATTACAAGTATTTCCTTAACATCTTAATGAATTCCTTAACATCCTCTAAAGCGTAAATAACATCTCTAGACGGCATCCAACCTTCGTAAAAGTTTTGATGTAAGCTATTTACAGTCCTCCATAACCGTCTCAACTCTCTATTATTGAGTTTCTCAGCTAATTCATCTATGTAAGTCCATAAATCCTTATGACTCCTTAACTCTCTACCCTCCTTAGCTGCTAATGCCTTAACTATCTGAGCTGCAGCACTCCAACCCTTCTCAGAAGCCTGAACATAATCACCTCTAGCTAAGAACTCCTCAGCCTCAGCTAGGAACTTCTCAGAAAGTCTTAAATGAAACTCAACCATATCGGTAGGGTCAATATCTATGTTAAACTCCTTAATAAGTAATTTAACTATAAATTCATCAGGACTCACATCCTCACTCCTAATAACCTCAGAGAGCTTCCTATATAACTCCTCAGTAAGGTATACAGTGATTACGGGCATTCAGTACCTATATACCACTTTAGTAAAAATAAACTTAATTCCTATAATTACTTCATTTAGTGTATCTATGCTTAATTACGTGTGGGTTATCCCTAACATCATTACTATATCTTCAATACCTGCTAGAGATGATGTTAATGATATCATATTAAATGTGTTATTGCTTTAGTTGAGGAGTTTAAATTTAATGAGTATATGTATGATCCTGAAGTTCTTAGGGGGAAGTGTTCAGGTCTACCACATACCTATACCTAATCTTGAAGCACCTAATTTAATAGTCTTACATGAGGTTGTAGACCTCATAAGTAGTTGTGAGAAGCCAGTACTAATCCACTGTTTCAGTGGTTGTGGTAAGAGTGGGCTGTAGTCACTCTTTACTTCATGACTATTGAAGGACTTAAATATGAGGAAGCCCTAACTAAGGCTAGGTCTATTAAGCCGTGTTTCGTTGAGAGTGAGTGGCAACATAGGATTTTAAGACTTTATGATAGGTTATTAAATGTAGTTCCTAGAACACTCCTATCTAAGGTTATTGAAGTCGATAGGGATTACGAATTCAGTAGAGAGGTTGGTCACGCATCTAAAGTCTTAGAACTGTCTATAGAGTTAGTTAGAGGGTTATAAAGTCATAACTTAATAGGTCTTGGAGTTGATGTTGAGGAGGCTTTATACGTAGCAACTATCCTACACGATATAGGTGTTGTAGTTGTTGTAGTTTGTTCTAAAGATACTCATAGAGAGTACTCCTACGAGGAGATTCTAAAACATAGTAAGGAATTAGATTGTATTTATAGGTGTGAGGAAGGTATTGATGTGAGGACTAAGAGAGAGCTAATGATGAGAAGGGATCGTTAGAAGAGGTCTTAAGGATCAGTATTAATGTGGAGGAAGCTTACGAATAATCACTACTTTAAATCTTTAAGAACGTTATATGAGCTTTTAAATTAATTTAATGTATTTAATTTACGTTACCCTACCTTACCTGGGGTTTGAATGAGTAGGAAAGTCTTAATATCTGAGGATTTCCTAAAGAAACTCTTAAAATTATCTGGGTTTGAAGGTCGTAGGATAAAGCTTGGGAGGTGGGTTTTAAAGGGAGAGGTTGGTGAGGTTATTGGCCGTAAGAGTGAGGGTAAGAGTTAAGTCTAGGAGTAGTGGTAAGAGTATCGTAGTTAGAGTTTTAGCTAATGGTGGTGCTGAGAGTCCTAGACCATGTATAGTAGTTAGTGAGGATATTGCAGAGTCGTTAGGACTTTGGCCAACTAATAACTTTAAAGTTCATCAGGTTGAGGAAGCTTCATCAGTAGGTGAGGTGTATGTTATTGAAGGAGCTGTAGAGCTGGAATTACTTGGAGAACATGATGA
Source organism: Desulfurococcaceae archaeon (assembly GCA_020832985.1). GTDB lineage: Archaea > Thermoproteota > Thermoprotei_A > Sulfolobales > NBVN01 > CAZZLT01. Next base: position 2,204 of record JAJHRE010000009.1, read on the forward strand.
GTCTTTATCGAGGGTAGTAGCTGATTTAGTAGTTCAGAAAGGTCTTATAGAGTCTCTAATAACTGATATAACTATCGATGAGTTAGGTATTCAAGTAATAAGTTTTAGTAAGGGTTTATGGAGGTTTAGGGATGACCCACCTGATAAGGTGAGGAGGTCTACATAATTAATTAAGTTTATAATCCTTAACTACTCACTCCTTCGGTGTTAGGTATAGGTGATGTAGTTTTCATAGGTTTAGGTAGGGTTGGGTTTAGGACTCTAAAGTTGTTTAAGGAGTTGGTTAGGGATGTATACGTATATGTAGTTGATAGTAATCCTAATGTAGGTAACTTAATTAGTGGTTTAAGTGATGTTGAGTTCTACCTATATAAGCCTGAAGTAATTAATGAGTTAGTTAGGAAGGCTGACCTAGTAGTTACTGCATTACCTTCAAATACAGCATTCAACATAGTCAGTGATTTAGTTAGGAGGTGTGTTGATGTTGTTGATGTATCATTCTTTAGTGAGGACCCATACATACTTGAAGATGTTGTTAAGGGGTGTAACTCTACATTCGTACCTGATGCTGGTTTCGCACCAGGTTATACAAACTTAGTTGTCGGTTACGGTATTAACCTATTAGGTAATGTAGATAGTGTTGAGGTGTTCGTCGGTGGTATACCTTCAAAACCTATACCACCTCTAGGCTACGTAATTACTTGGAATCCCCTAGACTTAATAGAGGAGTATGTAAGACCTGCTAGAGTTGTAGAGGACTTCAAAATTAAGTTTGTAGACCCTCTAGAAACTATAGTTGATGTTGACTTAGGTGGTTTAGGGAGGTTTGAAGGTTTTGTAAGTGATGGTTTGAGAACCCTACTAAGGAATGTTAGGGTTAGGAATATGAGGGAAGTAACTATTAGATGGTCTAACCACTTAAGTAAGATGAAGTTCTTAAGGGATATAGGGTTAATGAGTAAGGAGTTAATCAGAGTTGGTGATGTTGCCGTAAGACCTGCTGAAGTACTTGCTAAGTTATTAGAGATGTACCTACCTAAGGAGGCTGAGGACATAGCTATAGCTTATGTTGTAGTGAGGGGTGGTAGGGAGTATTCAGAACTAGCTGTTTTGAGGGGGAGTCCTGAAGAACCAGCAACACCTACGTTTACAGCGTTAGTACATGCGTATACAGCTAAGTTAGTGTATGAGGGTAGGGTTGGGAGTGGTATTCAACCGCTTGAGAAGCTCGTAGAGTTTAAGGGTGGGTATGAGGATTACTTAAGGTCTAAGGGGGTTAGCATAACTTCTAGGTTGAGGTAATTTATTTGAGGGTATCCTCAATAACCTCAACCACCTTACTAATACTTACGTCATAACCTAAGTCTTCTAAAGCTCTAGCTAACGCTGTATAAGCTATTAGTAAGTGTGTTCTAGATGCTTGAACACCCATATGACCGACCCTAACTACAGTACCCTTCAACCTACCCCAACTACCTGCAAGCATAACACCATACTTCACCCAAGTCAACTCCCTCAACCTACCCTCATCAACACCTTTAGGGAGTATGAAGGCTGTTACAGTAGGTGATGAGTACTTAATATCTAGTGGGTATGGTTCTAAGTTAAGGGCTTGTAAAGCCCTCCAAGAAGCCTCCCTAACTAACTCATGCCTCCTAAACACATTATCTAAACCCTCCTCGAAAACCATCTTCAGGGATTCCTCCAACGCGTAAATCAGTACATCACTCATAGTGTGTGGGAACACTCCCTGACTATCCAACATATCACGCCATAACCTAAGGTTTAAGTAGTAACCTCTATACCCAACCTCATCAATACGTTCCCAAGCAGTCTTACTAATACCTACTATCGTAAGCCCTGTAGGTACGTTTAAAACCTTCTGAGAACCACCGATTATGATGTCAATACCTAAATCATCAAAACCTATAGGTACACCACCAATACTTGAGACTGCATCAACTATTAGTAATTTACTATGGTCTCTAACCACCTTAGAAATACTTGGTAAGTCGTTAAGTAGTGCTGACGGTGTATCACAATGTACTAGAGTTACAGCTACTACATCCTTATTCTTCTCTAAGACCCTATCAAGTTCTTGAACATCTACACTCCTCCTCCAATCATTAACACCTACGTAGATAGGTATACCGCCGTAAGACTTAACGAAGTCTCCGAAACCCTCACCGTAAACACCATTAGCTACTACTACAACCTTATCACCTGGTTTAACAATATTAGCTATAGCTGCCTCAAGACCTAATATAGCCTCACCAACCATCACGTAGAGAGAACTCCTACGGATACCTATCAACACCTTCAACATCTCCCTAACGTTATTGTATGTCTTAAGGAACTCCGGGTCTAAGTCAGGGTTTGAAGTCTCCCTAAGTAATGAAGTCCTAACCCTGTAGGGTATTTCCGTAGGGCCTGGAGTCAGTACATACTTATCAGTGAATAACTTCATACACAACCCAATAATTAATACAGGAGTACTTAAATATCCTATACTAACTTCTAACACCACCTACGAACTCAAAACATATTTAAGTCCTTTAAAGCTAGTTCTTATAGTGATGAAGGTTAGATTGTCTGATAATTGATGAACGGTTTCGGGACTGATTAGTCGTTACTTATATATCCGATTAACAATACTTAATCGGGTTTGAGGTTAATGCCTAGGTGGATGCGTGGTCACTGCCGCTGTAGGGGTAGGCCTCAAGTAGATATTAGGTGTGGGTTAAGTGTGGAGGAACTCATGTACATACCTGTTAAGACTGTAGTAGGTTTAGAACCTAGTAATTATGTTGAGATTTACGATTATGAGGTTGAAGCCCTTAAACTAGTACACCTAGACAACCTATCTACAGATGAAGCGGCTAGTAGGATGGGTATTTCAAAAACAACTTTCTGGCGTATACTTGAGTCATGTAGGGTAAAGCTTGCTGAGGCCTTAGTAAATAGTAGACCTATAAAACTTGTTTCAACCCCCAAACCTAGTAGTGGAGGTAGCTAACGAAAACTTTATAAATTTTTGAAACATATTTCAAATAGGTGATAAGATGCCTAACTGGTGGGGTCCGTACCCAGGACATGGTCCGTGGAGACACCTACCACCATCTATGAGGCCTGGTTGGTGGTTCGGAGGTAGGGGTTGGTGTTGGTGGTGGACATACCCGATATACCGTCCATACCCATGGATGAGTAAGGAGGATGAGGTTAAGTACTTAGAAGACCTGAAGAAATACATAACAGATACCGTATTGAAGGAGATAGATGCTAGGTTGAGAGAGCTTAGGGAAGGTAAGAGTTGAGGTCAATGATCGTAGCAATCCCTACAGAAAGGGTTGGAGACTCACTACAGCTATCACTACACTTCGGTAGGGCACAGTACTTCACATTCGTTGATGTGGGTAATAACAGTTATAAGGTGTTGGAGACTGTTGAAAACCCACATAGAACTCACGGGCATGGAGAACATGGAACACTCATAGAACTCTTTAAATCACGTGGGGTTAACGCTGTAGTCGTAGGTGGTATAGGGCCTAGAGCACTTCAAGACCTTATAGAGGTAGGTATTAAGGTCTACTACGTACCTGAGGATAAGAGTCTAGAACTTAATGATGTAGTTAAGGCGTTAGTTAATGGTGAGTTAGAGGAGGTTTCAGAAAACTATACCATGTACAGACACCACGAATGTGAACACCATAAACATTAACTAACTACTAACTCTGCTTAATACAACTTAATCTTAATTTTTAAGTAATGTTTTAATAGGGGTTAGTGTGGGCCACGTATTCGTGAGGGTTAGGTTTAGGGGGAGGGACGTAATAGAGTTTGAGAAGGTATTAGTTGATACTGGTGTTTCATTTACTGTAATGCCTTTAGAAATAGCTGAGAAGTACTTTATTGAGACCCCATTCACAGTTGATTTAAGGTTAGGTGATGGTAAAGTTGTTAAGGCTAAGGTATTCGTAGCTGAGGGTGAGGTCGAAGGTAGGAGAGGTCCGTTAAGGATACTTGCTTTTGAGAGTGCTATACCTGTTATAGGTGTTGATACCCTCGAAACTTTAGGACTTAAGGTAGACCCCGTAAGTGGGAGGATTGAGAAGTCAGAATACTATATGTTATATGTTTAAGTACTTACACTCTTAATGACTTCCTCAGCATACTTTAAAGTCCTCTCAATCAATTCGTTATAGTTCCCTAAATACTTACTATAGTCTAGAGCTTCACGTACTTCATCAACACTTAAGTACTTAAGTACTTCAGGTTCATTAAGTACTACATCAATTAACTCACTACCACTCCTTAAAGCCTTAGTAACTAATTCCCTAACGACTCTATGAGCTTCATACCTACTTAAGCCCTTATCAGTTAACTTAAGCATTAACGACTCAGACATTATAGCTCCTTTACTTAACTTTAAATTCTTAATCATATTCTCTGGGTAGACCTTCAAATTACTTAAGACTTCGTTGAAGGTATCTAATATCTCATCTATCAACATGAACGTATGCGGTATTAACAACCTCTCAGCACTACTATTACTTAAGTCTCTCTCATGCCATAACACTATATCCTCAATCGCAGGTACTACTAAACCTCTTAAAACCCTAGTAAGTCCTGAAATCTTCTCACACTCTACTGGGTTAGCCTTATGAGGCATGGTACTACTACCGACCCTACCCCCCACACCCTCAGCTAACTCAAGTATTTCAGGCCTCATCAACTCCCTAACCTCAACACCGAACCTCTCAATCTGTGAGGCAAGTATAGCTATAACACTAACTAACTCAGCGAAGCCGTCCCTAGGGACTACCTGAGTAGTTATTTCATGAGGCCTTAAATTTAACTCCCTCATAACTACAGACTCAACACATAAGCCCTTACCCCTCCACCCAGCCATAGTACCTACAGCACCAGCCATCTTACCACGAACTACTCTAGACTCAACATCAACTAACCTCTCTAAACTCCTAGTAAGTTCATATACGTAATTAGCTAGTTTGAAACCTAGTGTTATAGGTAGTGCGTGCTGTCCGTGGGTCCTACCAACCATTATTAAATCCTTATACTCCCTAGTGAGTCTCATCAACAACCTTATACTACTAACTAACTTCTTCTTAATCAAGCCTAAAGCATCCCTAACTAGTAAGCCCCATACAGTATCTATCACGTCATTACTAGTAGCTCCGTAATGTAAGAACCTACTAGCATCTCCGCAGCGATCAGTAAGTATTGAGAGTAACGCTACTACGTCATGGCCTAACACCTCCTCACGTTTATCGACTTCCTCAGGCCTTACAGTGATACTACCTACACACTTACTAAATGCTTCGTAGTAGCCCTTAGGTACTATACCGCACTCCTCAAGAGCCTTATACAGCCTTAACTCAACCTCAATCATCTTCTTAATTATATTTTCCCTAGAGAATATCACCCTCATATCGTTAGAACCATACCTGAACTCCAGAGGACATAAACTCATGTTAACACCCTATCTAAGCAACCTCCCTCAACACACCATCTAATCTCCATAGCGATCCTCCTACCCATACTTACAGGCCTCCCGAAGTAGAGCTTACTGTACTGACTACCTACCCCCATATAGACGTTAGTCCCACCCCCGATCCTGAAGGCAACATCATACACAACAACATCTAATTCCGGGGTAACCATTAACTGTAATGTGAATGGCCCTATAAGCCCTGGCGGTACGAGCCTATCGACAGCCTCTACAAACGCATCACCTATAGAGAATAACTTATTAAGTATACTCTCCCTAATAGTTGCTGGTTCATGACCGACCTCAACATACCTGACTGGGTAGTCAATACCTAACTGCTCCTTAGCAGGGATCCTGATAAAACCGTCTAAATTACTTTGAATCCTCCTATCAATACTTAATAACTCAACATCCTTACGTACAATACTACGGAAGTAGTTCACGTTGAAGTGTGCACCGATTACTAACTCCTCAATTGATGCGTTCTTTAAAGATACCTCATCAATTACACCCTTATCCATCAACTCCCTAACCTTCCTGTAGAAATCATCCCTATCACTAGCTATGAAGAAACCCCTCTCAACCCTCCTCCTAGCCTCAGGCATCTTAACTATGACTGGGACGTTTATGGAGTCAGGATCTTTAAACACCTTAGGCCTCCTAATACCTGCAGCATCGAGTAGTTTGTAGTAATTGTACTCACCAACCCTCTCCTCCCACTTAAGGAGGTACTTATTACCGAATACAGGTATCCTCAACCTCTCCTCAATATTCTTATAACCGACGTATACTGAGAAACTCCTATTAGGTATTAATATGGTGTTGAGGTCCTTAAGCCTCCTCATAACGTCTTCATCAACAACATCAGCGAATTTCTTAAGTATTAAGACTTCATCAACTACAGCTTTAAATCTTAGGTAGGGTAGTTCCCTCCCAGCCTCACATATAGCTACTGTCTTAAACCCCTCATCCTTAGCACCGTCGAATACGTCTAGGGCTGAGTGACTAGCTATAGCACCTATATGGATATTCCTTAAGTCATAACTACGTAGTAATTCAGAACTCAACTACATCACCGTAGTAGGTCTTAACTATAACCTTACCTGAACCCCTCATAACGTAACCAACCTCTACAAAATCTACATTATGTTTAACAGCTAAATACTTAAAATCCTGTAAGTTCTCCTCAGGTAGTGTGACCACCATACCTACACCCATATTAAACACCCTATACATCTCCTCAACACTTACCCCACCTAAACTCATAATTATTTCGAATATCTTAGGTGGTTTAGGAGCGTTGATAAAGATGTTGAGGTCATTACTTAACACCCTCCTAACCTTCTTAAAACTACCACCTGTTATATGTGCGGCTGAGTTAATCAACTTACTACTGAATGCGTCAATTATCAACGGCCCGTAATTCCTAACAGGTTTTAAGACCTCATCAGATATCCTAACACCATCAACTACTACGTCATAACCTACACTACCCTCCAACACCTTCCTAACTAGGCTATAACCATTAGCATGTATACCATTACTTAGTAACCCCAGTACTACGTCCCCCTCCCTAGCCTTATTAACTACGTCGAACTCCTTAACAGCTAGTACAGTACATACGACGTCTAAACCATACATTAAGTCTGGTAGGATGGCTGTCTCACCACCTAATAAAGCTAACTTATTAGTTAGGGCTGCATCAACTATACCCTCCATAACCTCCTCGTAAGCCTTCTCATCAGGTCTACTCATAGCTATATAGTCAACTAGTGCTAATGGTCTACCACCATCACATACAACATCGTTTACGTTAACCACTACTGAATCCCAACCTAAGACCCTATAACTACCTAACTTACTAGCGACTAACGCCTTAGTCCCAACACCATCTACGTGGAGTATTAATTTAGTCTTATTAACTTCAACCCATGTTGAATACCCTCCAAGACCTCCATAACTAACACCTAAATACTCATTAACCCTACGTATAATATCTAACACCTTACCATGCAACCCACTAACTACTTTCAAGTCAACACCAGCTTTAGAGTAAGTCCAACCACTCATGAATACCACCTCAAGAAATCACTAACTTATTTAAGACCTTCCTAAGCTTACCCCTAGCATCATAGACATCTACACCCCTAGCTAGTAAGACAGCCATACGTCTCCCACGGTAGGTGGATGGCTTCCCGAAAATCCTTACATCAACACCTTCAACACTTAACACCTCATGAACTCCGTAGTACTTAGGCCCCCAAACACCGTCTAAGTCAGTATATACTGCGTAACTAGCACCAGCAGATATTAAGTTCACCTTAGGTATTGGGAGTCTTAAAGCCGCCCTCAAATGTATAGCGAACTCACTTAAGTCTTGAGTAACTAACGTAACGAATCCTGTGTCGTGAGGTCTCGGAGCTACCTCACTAACTAATAACCTACCATCCTTAGTTAAGAATAACTCAACACCGTAGATTCCGTAACCCCCTAAAGCCTCAACGATCTTAACTGCGTACTCCCTACACTTCCTAAGTATATCCTCATCCCTAATCGACGGTTGCCAAGACTCTATATAGTGGAAATGACCGTACCTCCAATGCTCTACAGGTTCTAAAGTACTTATGAATACCTCATTACTAGGTGTTACGTACCTGTAGGTTAGGACTGTAAACTCTGTTAGTAAGTCGACGAACTCCTCAACTATAACCCTCCTACTCAACCCCCTACCACTAACAACAGCATATCTATAAGCATTCCTTAACTCCCCCTCACTTAATGGAGTCCTTATAACTGTATGGCCATGACCACTACTACTCATCTCAGGCTTCACTATACATGGGTAGCCGACAACATCACATGCATTAATGAGTCCCTCCTCACTACTAACTACGACATACTTAGTCGTCGGTAGTTCAAGCTTCTTAGACAGGAACTCCCTCAACTCAACCCTATTCATACACACCCTAACAGCCTCAGCATTAGGTGCTATGAAGTAACCTTCAGATTCTAACTCCTTAAGAGCTCCAGTATCTACAGCCTCAACCTCAGGAATCACTACGTCAGGTCTCTCCCTATACACGACCTCCTTAACAGCCCTACCGTCCAACATATTGATAACGTATTTCCTATGGGCTAAATGCATTGCAGGTGCGTTATCATACCTATCAACAGCTACTACCTCAAGACCTAACTTATGTGCCTCAAGAGCTAACTCCTTACCTAACTCACCACTACCTAAGAGTAATACCTTAGTAGACTTACTACTTAGTGGGGTCCCGATAAACTCCCTAACTGTAGTCATAAGTTATGACACCCTTACCAGGTATCCAATCAACCTTAATAGTTGAGAGTCCCTTACCCCTCCTATAAGTATATGCGTTCCTAACTATATCAGCTGTCATAACCCTCCTCATAATTAAATCCTTAGTACCTATATCCCTACGGTAGAAGGTATCCCAACCATCTACACACTTAACGAACTCTACACACTTATTAACCCTCTTACTAACCTCATCAAAATCCTCACCAGCACATACTAACTCAACAATCCTCGAACCGGTAGTATACATAGAACCGTTGATTAACTCAACACCTGCGTAGAGTACTTCACAACCGTAATTCCTGATCGACTTCTCATCAACTACTACTGGATGGCCCTTAGCAACCTTCCTATTATTTGGGTATCCACGAGGGCATACAGCCTTAACAACTGAGACTAAATCTTCACGTACCCTAAGCTTAACACTAGCTAACCTACCAGATACAGCCCTATCTATAACCTCGAGTAGGTCGGTATCTAACGTGTATATGTAGTTAGAGACTTCAGGGTCTCCGAACCTACTGTAGAACTCTATGACTGTAGGCCCTAGTAATGATGTTAACATCATCTGACCGGATAGGACACCTACATACCTCTCCCCAACAACCTCCTGAAGAACCTTAAGCACCCTCTCAACGATATCGACACTCTCTCTGAACTCACCCTCATTAATGAATGGTAGGAGGTATCCAGGCCCTTGAATACTTCCCATACCGCCGGTCTCAGGACCTAAATCATTATCGAATGCGTGTGGGTGGTCTTGAACTAGGGGTAATGGTAGTAATGTGTAGCCGTCAGTAATACACATGAGTGTGTACTCAACACCTTCAACCCTCTCCTCAACTAATAACTTATAATCTATATCTACGTAGTGACTCATAACATCACTTATTAACTTCCTCGTATAGTCAACACGTACTCTAGACTTAACATCACTTAGATATGCTTGTAAGTCAGCAATTACTTTAACACCCTTACCACCAGCCTGCCTAGCAGGCTTAATCACTACATCACCAGCATTACCTACGTACTCTATAGCTTGGGAAACATCAGTGAATGCCTTATAAGCTAACCTACCTGGAATCCTATACCTCCACATAAGCTCCCTCATAAAGACCTTACTCTTCTCAATCTCAGCTAACTTACTAGAAGCTCCGAATACTGCATAACCACAACCCCTCAACTCATCACTAACACCGTGGAATTGAGGTTCTTCAGGACCTATAACAACTACGTCAGGGGATACCTCATCAACCCTAACCTTAACCTCCTTACGGTTTAGGATATCACATGTTATTAACTTACCACCACTACGTTCTGCAACCTTCTTAAGACCTGGGTTAACATGTGATGATATGACGTATATCTTAGGCTCTAACGAACTCCTACTCAACATTAGAGCTATAGCGTTCTCCCTACCACCATCACCTACTACCACAACCTTCAACTACGACCACCCCTAACTAAACACCCACCTAAGAAACAACCAGTACATAAGTTCATCCCCGAACTACTGAATAATTTAGAGACTTCATCCACTGATAACCAAGTTATTGAATCTGCCTCAACATACTTAACAGCTAACTCATCACTTAAGTTAGCTGTTAATAACTCATCCTTAGGAGGTATCTCCTTACCGTAAGGACAGTTAGTGATGAGTTTAGGACTACCTATGACTACGTGGACCTCCTTAACACCTAATTTATTCCTAAGTATCTGGATAACACTCTTAACTGTTAAACCCCTAACTAAGCTATCATCAACTATAGCGACCCTCCTACCGCTGAACACATACCTAACAGGGTTTAACTTTAGTTGAATCCCTATTAACCTCTCTAGAGGGTCACCCTTAATCGCAGTCCTAACCTTAACACCAGTTGATATAAACCCGTACTCTAAATCCTTACCTAACACCTTAGCAAAACCTAGAGCGTAGGGTATGGCTGTCTCAGGAACACCTACAACTACGTCGACATCATACTCGAACCTCCTACCTAACTCCTCACCTAACGACTTCCTAATAGAGTATACGTCAATACCGTCAAGTACTGAGTCATGCCTAGCCATGTATATATACTCAAACGTACAGATAGCGTGGTTAACAACACCGTCTGTAGGTACTTCACCAACTGTGACTAAGTCAGGGGATATGTATACGTACTCACCAGGCTTCACAGCACTCCTTAACTCACCACCTAAGATGTTAATAGGTACCGACTCAGTAGCGATTAACGCAAGATCGAAGCCATACCCACCTAGATGTAGTGGTGTTAACCCAGGTACTGACCTATAAGCTATAACCTCTGACTTATTATTTATGAGTAGTAATGAGTAAACACCTCTAACACCCTTAATGACCTCTACGAATGCCTCCACTAACTTATAACCTAGGTTAACTAACTTAAGGAGCCTCCTACCGATATCAAGTACTGAACCATCTACATACCCATCTACCAGTAGTGAGAGTTCGTAACCGTTATCACTTAAGTAGGTATACTTCCCTTCAAGACGGTCTACCTGACTGTAAACACCTCCAATACCTACATACCCCTCAAGCAGGTCTAGTGAGTCCTTATTAAGTAGTAGGTGTGTGATATCACCTCCAACACTCTTTAAATTCCTACCATTACTTAACACTACTACGTAGTTATCACCTCTGTTATGAGATGCTAGTAAGCCGTAATACATGAACTTACTAACATTCCATAACTCATCAAACGCTACTATACCTACTAAACCACCCATAAATCACCACCTCGAAAAGACCTTCTCAAGGACCTCAACGTTAATATCCTTGAAGGGGTAAACACCTGTGTAGCAGGCTAGACATAACGACGGTAGCTTCACAGCCCAACGTAGACCTTCAACAGTATTGTATAGTAGGCTATCAGCACCTAAGTACTTACTTATACTGTCTACGTCATCATACCTAGACGCTATTAACTCCCTCCTAGTTGGGAAGTCGATACCCATAAAGCATGGGTACTTAACAGGTGGGCTAGCAACCCTAACATGTACTTCCTTAGCACCCCTACATTTAAGGATCTTGACAATCCTCTCCATAGTAGTACCCCTAATTAATGAATCATCTACTACAGCAACCCTCCTACCACACACTACAGACTTTATAACACCGTACTTAACATCTGATATGAAGTCACGTACATCTGGAGTTGTTATGAAGCTCCGACCAGCATACCTATTCCTGATTAGACCCTCATCAAATAATACCTTACGTACGATGCTGTAGCCTAGAGCAGCACTCCTACCACTATCAGGTACTGGGATCACCACATCAACATCTACGTTATCCATACCCCCAACATACATCCCCATCCTCACCCTAGCCTCATGGACTTGAACACTGTTGAATACTGAGTCAGGTCTGGAGAAGTAAACGTATTCGAAGACGCATGGACTGAAAACACCTCTAACACCACTATCTACAACTTCTAATGACTTACCGTCGAAGGAGACTATAGTTCCAGGCCCTACCTCACTCCAAGAGTCAAACCCTAACACCTCAAGAGCTGAGGATTCTGAAGCAATTGCTAATACCTCACCATTAAACGAATATGTTAAGGGTTTAAACCCCCAAGGATCTCTAGCTATTACTACCCTAGGCTCAGGAGTTAACACGACTAAACTATAGCTACCCCTAACCAACGACGCTAAGTTCTTAACAGCCTCAACAACATCACCTAACTCCTCATAGAGTTTAAGGACTAACCTAGCCAGTACTTCAGCATCACTAGGTATGTAAGAATTCAGGAATTCCTTAGATAAGTCACGGTAGTTAATTATGTTTCCGTTGAAAGCTAATGAAATACTCCTACCATTACTACTCAAGGTTATCGGTTGGGTACCGACACCACTTCCGGGCTCACCAGTTGTTGAGTACCTAACATGCCCTATAGCTACTTGAGAATCTAATCTACTGACCTCGTTAGGGCTTATAGCTGTTAGGACGTAGCCAGGCCTGACTATGGTCTTTATAGAATTCTTAGAAAGTATTGATATACCTGCTGATTCCTGACCCCTATGCTGTAACTCAACTAATAATTTGTAAGTGTTTAGAGGTGCGTTAGGGCCGTAATAAGCTGCGATACCACACATGACCATCAACTCATTAACTCATTAAGTGAGTTCTCATACACGTTAACCAACTCATCAACCTTAAGCTTAGTAAGTACGTGTCCGTCATAACTAATGACTAACTCATCACCTACTACCCTACCGATAACACCTACATCAACACCGTACTTCCTAGCTAGGTCAACCACGACGTCTAAGACCTCACTACCAACCTCGACTAAGTACCTAGCCTGAGTTTCAGAGAATAGTAATTCCTCATACCTACTACAACCTCTATTAGGAACCTTACTTAAGTCTACGACAACACCTTTCAAACCCTTAATACACATCTCAGCTATAGCTACTGCAACACCACCTACGTCAACGTCATGTACTGCCTTAGCATAACCTAAACCTACTAACTCACTGATGAATCCAGCGTTACGTAACTCACTTGAAGGTCTTGGGAGTGGTACCTCACCTAACTCAAGACCTAAGTGAACCTGTAGGAATTCAGTAGCACCTAACTCAGGGTATGTAGTACCTACAATTAATATTAAGTCGTCATCCTCCTTCAAATCCAACGTAACGACATTCCTGATATTAGCTATGGTACCGACACCAACTATAGTAGCTACAGGTTTTACAGGTGAGTTCATGCTTAAGTCTTCATTATAGAAACTTACCTTACCACCAACAACTGGTAGTTTAAGTTCTTGAGCCATCCATGAAATACCTTTAACCATCTCAGTAAAGTACCAGTAATGGTCGGGTTTCTCAGGATTACCTGCGTTAACCTCATCAACTATAGCTATGGGTTTAGAACCAACACTCACTAAATTCCTATAGCATTCCGCAACTGCGTTAGCAGCACCTCTAAACGGGTTTATATACGTATACCTAGGATTACCATCACCTTTAACAGCTATCCCTAAACCATCACCAACCTCAACTAATCTTAAGACTGCTGCATCCCCGTACCCAGGCTTAACAACAGTCCTAATACCTACTTCGTAATCATATTGACTGTAGATCCATTCCTTAGACGCTATATTAGGTGATCTTAACATCTTAAGCATGAGTTTACGTAAGTCCTTAACTTCAGGGATATCAGTAATCCTGACCTCAACATTAAGTTCGTTGAAGTGTTTAGGGACTACCGCATCCCTTAACCTGATACGTGGTTTAGCTAACGCCTTAGCAGGTACCTCAGCTACTAAATCACCTCTATAGTAAACCTTAATAACACCACTCCTATCCAGACTCCCTACGACGCTGTACTGAATCCCATACTTCTCTAGCAGTTCCTGCACTACTTTAAGGTCATCCCTACTAACCACTAATAACATCCTCTCTTGACTTTCAGAAACTAGGATTTCCTCAGGTCTTAAGTCATGTTCTCTAAGGTGTAGGTTATCTAAAACTATAGTAGCTCCTAAGCCGTAATCAGCTGTTAACTCAGATACTGCTGTAGCTAAGCCACCACCACCTAAATCCTTAATATACTTAACAACACCTAAGTCAGTTATATCGACTATGAAGTCTATGATTAACTTCTCAATTAATGGGTTACCTACCTGAACAGCTGATATGTTGTTGAGGTAGTCTTCAGAACTATCTAGTGGTTTAGACGCGAATGAACTACCTAGTAAGCCATCCCTACCTGTAGTATTACCTATGATTACTATTAAGTCATTAGCTTCAGGTACCTTATTAACCAACTTACTGATCTCGACGACCCCTACACATGCAACATTAACTAACGGGTACCTATTGTAGGCCTTATCAAACCATGTCATACCAGAGACTACAGGGACCCCTATCCTATTCCCGTAATCACTTATCCCCTTAACTACGTTCTTAATCAACCAATCAGCATGTTGGTCTGTAGGGTCACCTAAGAATAACATATCAAGTAGAGCTATTGGTCTAGCACCTAACGTCAGGATATCCCTCACAATACCTCCTACACCAGTTGCAGCACCGTTGTAAGGGTCTACAGCTGATGGGTGATTATGACTCTCCATCTTGAACACTACTGCGTAGTTGTTGAATATCTTAACCGCTGGTGCGTCCCTACCAGGACCGATTATTACGTCCTCACCATCACTAGGTAGTAGCTTAAGGTAGTACCTACTACTCTTATATGAGCAGTGCTCACTCCACTGAGCTTCAAACATGTTTAACTCTGCTTTAGTAGGCTCCCTACCTAAAATCCCGCGAATCTCAACTAACTCATCATTACTTAAAGGCATTACCAACCAACCCTTAAACTCTCACCTATGCTAAGCCATATGTGTAGACCCCCACATGAACGACCTCTAGGGACTAACTCAGACTCAGCAGCCCTCTCTGGATGAGGCATTAAACCTAAAACAATACCGTCATCTGAGGCTATACCTGCTATATCGTAAGCACTACCGTTAGGATTACCTACGTACTTAATTAACGGCTTCCCAGAAACTACATCCTCACTCTCTATGTAGTAACGTCCCTCACCATGAGCTATAGGCATATCAGTGGTTAAGCCTTCAGGTACTAGCTTAAGCCAAGGACCCCTTGGATTATAAAACCTAACCTTAACCCACCTACATATGAACCTACATGAGTTATTCTGAAGTAGAGTACCTGGTAATACCTCAGCCTCAGTAAGTATTTGAAAACCATTACATATACCTAGAACTGGTAATCCATTACGTATACCCTCACGAATTTCATCTAAGACCTTACTCCTAGCGGCTATAGCTCCAGCCCTAAGCCAATCACCGTAACTAAAACCTCCAGGTATTACGACAGCGTCCCAAGGACCTACCCTGAAATCCGTAAACCACACTGATGATGCCTCCAGCTTAGACACTCTACGCAACACCCACACAACATCTAAGTCACAGTTAGTTCCAGGGAACTTAATCACTGCAACCCTAGGCAGATAACCTCACCTTAATATCGTGGACAACTGGGTTGTAGATCCTTAACTTATAGCATATATCCCTAACGTAGTTTAACGCTTCCTCAGGTGTTTGAGAATCAACTAAGAACTCTAGGTACTTACCAGACCTTACATCCTTAACGTTAGCATACCCCCTCCTACTTATCAATTCCTTATGGATTGTCTCTCCTTCAGGGTCCCTAACACTTCTCTTATTAGTTATTACGACCTCAACTACGTACATCTAAAACCCACGTTAATACCTAACCTACGTGCAAGTGTTGAGTATGCTATGATTAAATCCTCAACACTACCTCCCTTCCTAAAAACCTCCTTATCTAGGTGTCTCCCCTCAGCATCGATAACCCTGATAGTATCACCACTAATCTCATCAGCAACTAATAACCTCCCATTAGCATCCCTCCCAAACTCTAACTTAAAGTCGACTAAGGTTAAACCATACCTAACCAACTCACTACTTAAGACCTCATTAACACGTAGTGATACCTCATTAACAGTATTAAGCTCCTCCCCACTCATCAAACCAGTATTGAGTATATCCTCAGGAAGTATTAGAGGGTCATGTAGTTCATCACTCTTATAATGGTACTCAACAATAGGCTTACCCAACTTAGAAAGTGGTTTATAAAGCGGTAACCTCTTAATTAAACTACCGTAAGCATAATTACGTACTATAACCTCTACAGGAACCATCTTAAGCCTCCTAACAGTAAGTACCCTCCCACCATCATAACCTATGAAGTGAGTGTTAACACCTCTAGATTCAAGAAGTCTAAAGAAGAAAGCACTTAAAGCAGCATTCAACACACCCTTACCAGGAGCTTGAGAAACCTTAACACCATCTAAAGCTGTAACAACATCCTTAAACTCCATCAACAACGTATTTTCATCTTTTACATAAACACGTTTAGCTTTCCCCTCATACAATAACTGACCACCGAGCATTCAAATCACAAATTTACTTACTCAAGATATACTTATAAATTTAACTTTAGTTCAACCCTAACGTATATTAACATTATTATGTAGAATATTAATTCTTAAATAATTTTTACATAAATATGTTAACTTAACACCCTAGAAACTATGACTGATGCTATTATGGTGTAGAACTAATTTAATTGAAGATAATTACTGCTGAGGTCTGATGTAGAGTAAGTATTGGTGGAAATTAAGTTAGAGGTTGTTTGCTGTGTTTTTGATTATATAATCCCTAATTTATGGAGTACTCCCCTACCTGCTAAGACTCCAGTAGCTGAGGCTACGTTAATACCTCTTGAGAGTCCTGCACCATCGCCTGCTACGAATATGTTCTCGATAGTTGTCTCTAAGAACCTATTAACTACTGCTCTAACACTATAGTACTTTATCTCAGGTGCGTATATTAGTGTTTGGGATGAGGCTACACCAGGTATTATACTATCTAGTCTTTGAAGTCCTTCAATAATGTTTGTTAGTACTCTATAAGGTAATGCCATAGATATATCCCCAGGTGTTACGTCCTTAAGTGTTGGTCTTATAGAACTCCTGTTAATCCTATCCCAGGTACTCCTCCTACCAGCCTCTAAATCACTAAACCTCTGAATCAGTGGTTTACCACCGCCTAACTTCGTAGACAGCCTAGCTATACTCTTCCCGTAATCTATAGTGTCTTCTAATGGGTTAGTCAACCTAACAGTAGAGAGTAATGCGAAGTTAGTGTTCCCGCTATGCCTATCACTATAGGACTCACCGTTAACACCTACTGTCCCGTCATCGTAGACCTCCTTCAGCACATAACCTCCGGGGTTGGTACAGAACGTCCTTACCTTATCATCGAATGCCTTAGTATACATCACTATCTTAGGATCCCTAACAACTCTAGTAACCTCATCCATAACTACTGACTGAACCTCAACCCTAACACCAACGTCTAGAGGTCCTGGGAGGACTGCAATACCTAACTTCTTAGTGATGTTTGAGAACCACTCAGCCCCAGACCTACCAGTAGCTAATATCAAGTACCTACATACTAACTCACCATTACTTGTCTTGACTACGAACCTACCACCACTACCTACTATGTCGTGGGCTTCAGTATTAGTCACTACCTTAATACCCCTACCCTCGAGGTATTTAGTGAAGTTCTCAATAACTTCTATAGCCCTCTCACTCCCTATATGACGTTGTTTTATTGGGATGAAGGTAGCTCCAGCCTTAATAGCCCTCTTCTCTAAAACCTCTACCATCTCAGGGTCAGGGGTATATAGCTTAGAACCACTACTGAACTTCACCACTACATCATCTACATACTTAATCAACTCCTCAGCAACTTCCCAACTACCTACTAACTCATGTAGCTCACCACCTATATCAGGTCTTAAGTTTATTAGGAAGCTACTTAACGCACCAGCACCGCCGATACCGTTAAGTACTAAACATGGCTTACAATACATACACTTACCAGTATGTATTAACGGGCACTTCCTCACCGTAGCTCTAGGACCTTTATCGATCAGGACAACTCTTAAGTCCTTACCACCCTTCTCAACTATTTCATAGGCTGAGAACAGCCCTGCAGGACCCCCACCAACTATCGCTACATCACATTCGATGATAGTTCATCACCTCCTAAGAGATCCGAAGACATCCTTCCTACGGTCTACCATAGCCTCAACCTCCTCACCAGTACCTACTAGAGTCACAGGTACCTTAAGTACTTCCTCAACCTCCTCCACCCACTTCCTAGCCTCCCTAGGTAACTTACCCCACTCCCTAACATTCTGTGCATCCCTAAACAATACATCAATCTTAGTTATAGCTACTTGAGTTGCTGAGTTTATAGTTACAGCCCTCCTAGCTAACTCATAATTAAATGGTGCAGCCCTCCTAACCCTACCAGTTACTGAGGCCTTCTCAAGAAATCCGAACTTAACTATATCATCATAGCTTAACTCATTAGGTAGTGGGCCCTCACCAACCCTAGTTACGTACGACTTAAAAACTACTAAGACATCATCAACTTTCTTAGGACCTAACCCAACCTCACTTAAAACCCCTGAAGCTGATGTATCCCTACTCGTTACGTATGGGTAGGTACCGAAGTATAGGCTGAGGTATAATCCTTGAGTACCCTCTATCAAGACCTCCTCACCCCTATCAACAGCCTCATTAACCTCTAAAGCAACGTCCCTCAAGTAATTCTTAAGTTCCCCATAATCTCTAGCTAACTTAAGCACCCTCCTAACCCTATCAGCCATAGCCGCACCAACACCTTGTTTAGTACTCCCAATTAAGCTCATAACCTCATCACCTCTCTCCCTCATGACATGCTCATCAGTTATAACTCCAGTGTTAAAGTCTACGAACACCCTACCATCACATTCAGCCTCCCTAACCTCGTTAAAGAATACTGGGATGCTTATTAAAGCACCTGCAGGTATATAGAGCCTACATAACTTATGGAGGAATGCTGAGGGTATACTCCTTAACTTCCAAGTCCTACCACGGTACGTAACTGTATGCCCAGCATTAATACTTCCAGTCCTAACAGCTACTGAAGGCTTAATACTTAAACCTAGATACGCAGCTACCTTACCCTTACCCTCATCACCGAAGAACCCACCAACTACTACTGTTACCGGCGTAATATCCCTCAACATGTAGGAATTACTGAATTTAAAACTAACGTACCCCTCAGTAATCACTTATTAAGGCCTTAACTAATGAGTATCGTAAGGTGTTAAAGTGGTTAGGTTCCTAACCCTATCATGGAATGACATAATGAGTCTAACCATTAAATTATCCTTTAAGTTGATTGAGTCTAACTACCTACCAGATACCTTAGTAGGTATTTTAAGAGGTGGTTGGATAATCACTAGATTATTAAGTGATTTCTTAAGTATAGATTCTGTCGACGTCGTAGGTGTTAAATTCTATAAAGGTGTTGAGGAACGTCATGAGAAGCCTGTAGTAACACACCCACTAATATCTGATGTAAGTGGTAAGAAGGTGTTGATAGTTGATGACGTAGCTGATAGTGGTAGGACACTACAAACAGCTGTAGAGTTAGTACAGCTATACAACCCTAAAGAAGTTAGAACTGCATCATTATATGTGAAGCCTTGGTCAGTAATAGTACCTGACTACTACGTATCTAAGACAGACGCCTGGATAGTATTTCCTTGGGAGTATGCTGAGACTTTAAGGAATTTAATGAGGTCTAGAGGGGTACTACCACGTAAGGATGAGTTACTACTAATAGCTGATGAGGTAGGTCTAAAGGGTTATGAATTTATAGATGACCTCGTAAGCCTCGTAATAACCAACATTAAATAATCAAACCTAAGGTTTAAATGGGTGTAGTCTCTAGTATTGAGAGGTGTTAACTTGAGTGAGAAACTCACACCAGTGATATGCCCTTACTGTGGAGTTGGTTGTGGGTTCTTCATAAAATCACGTAACGGTAAGTACGTAGGTATTGAGTACAACTATGAACACCCAGTTAATAAAGGTAGTTTATGCCCTAAAGCTAACGACTTATCATTCCTTAACTCACCTGATAGGCTTAGGAAACCTCTTAAGAAGACTGAGAATGGTTTTGTAGAGATTAGTTGGAGGGATGCTGTTAAGGAGGTTGCTAGTAGGATTAAGGAAGTCGTTAAGACCTACGGGCCTGACTCAGTAGCGTTCATGGCTAGTGCTAAATGTTTTAATGAGGAGAACTACCTACTACAGAAGTTAGCTAGGGTCTTAGGCACTAATAACGTCGACCACTGTGCTAGGTTGTGTCACGCACCAACGTTAATAGGTATGGGTAGAGTTACTGGTGTAGGAGCTCTAACAGCTACTTTCGAGGACATAGGTAACTCTGAAGTAATAGTTATCTGGGGTTCTAACCCAGCTGAGACATACCCAGTCCTTATGGGTCAGTACATACTTAAGGCTAAGAGTAGGGGGGCTAAGGTAATAGTTGTAGGTCCTGTCAAGACCAGGACTGCGTGGTTCTCAGACATATTCGTCCCGATTAGACCGGGTACTGATATAGCTGTAGCTAACGCTATGATGAACATAATCATTAGTGAAGGCCTATACGATAAGGAATTCGTTGAGAGACGTGTTGAAGGTTTTGATAAGTTGGTAGAGGTTGTTAGGAAGTATACACCGGAATTAGCTGAGAGTATTAGTGGTGCTTCAGCATTCATTATAAGGCAGGCAGTATATACCATGGCCTCAAGTAGGAAGGGATCGCTCCTATGGTCTATGGGGGTAACACAACATATCGTAGGTTATAGGAACGTACTTGCGTTAGCTACGTTAGCAGCACTACTCGGTTGGTACGGTAAGCCAGGTACATGTGTTGGTGGTTTAAGAGGTCAGAATAACGTCCAAGGAGCTTGTGATATGGGTGCGTTGGCTGAGTTCCTACCAGGTTATGTTAGAGTTACTGATGATGTCGGTAGGTCTAGGATAGCTAGTTTATGGGGTGTTAATGAGTTACCAAGTAATGTAGGGCTTACAGTCCCCTGTATATTCCGTGAGGCTGAGAGTGGTAAGATTAAAGCTATCTACGTAATGGGTGAGAATCCAGTAGTGAGTGAGCCTAATAGCACACACGTTATTGAGGGTTTAAAGAAGGTTGAGTTCTTAGTAGTTCAGGATATATTCCTGACTGAGACTGCTGAACATGCAGATATAATCTTACCAGCAGCTGCTTGGGCTGAGAAGGAGGGTAGCTTCACAAATAGTGAGAGGAGGGTTCAGTGGTCTTTTAAAGCTTTAGAACCTCCAGGTGAGGCTAGACCAGACCTACACATAATAGTCGACCTAGCTAAGGAGTTAGGCTTAGAGAGGTACTTCCCATACACAACCCCTGAGGAGGTATTACTAGAGATTAATAAGGTCATACCCTCCTACGCAGGAATAACACCTGATAGGTTGAAACGTACTTTAGGTGGTATCGTATGGCCTTGCCCTACACCAGAACATAACGGTACTCAAGTACTCCACGTAGATAGGTTTAGAACACCTACAGGTAAGTTCATGATAATACCTGTAGAACATCAACCACCGGCTGAGGTACCTGATGATGAGTACCCACTAATACTAACGACTCATAGGGTTGTAGGGATATACCATACTAACACAATGACTGGTAGGTCAGCATCTGTAAGTAAGCGTTGGCCTGAGGCTGAAGCCTTAATCAACCAGTCAACAGCTAGTAGGTACGGCTTAAAGAACGGTGATGTAGTGAAGGTCGTTACTAGGAGGGGTGAGTACGTAGTGAAGGTCAGAATAAGTAATAGTGTGATCGACGGTGTCATCTCAGTACCGTGGCATTGGGGAGCTAATAAAGTAACTAACGACGCTCTAGACCCTGAAGCAAGTACACCTGAAGCTAAGGTATGTGCGTGTAAGGTAGTGAGGTTGGGGTGACCTTATGGTTAAGACCCTCTACGTAGACCCTAAACTCTGTATACATTGTAAGGCTTGTGAAGTAGCTTGTGAGAGAGAACATGACGGTATAAACTTCGTAGAGGTCTACCTAGTTGAGGAGGTTGAGGCCTCAATACCTTACACATGCAGACATTGTGAGAACGCACCATGCGTAACTGTATGCCCTACTAAAGCACTGTATAAGAGTGATCGTGGGGTATTCGTAAATTATGTGAGGTGTATCGGTTGTAAGCAGTGTATAGTTGCATGCCCCTTCGGAATACCTAAATTCCTAGATAAGTTTAAAGTTATAGTTAAGTGTGACTTATGCAGGCATAGACTAGCTAAGAACCTACCACCAGCATGTGCTAGTACATGCCCTACAGGAGCTATAAGCTACGTAGAGGAAGTTGAGGTGACTAGGACTAAACGTGAGGCTGAGATAAGTAAGATTATAGAGTCTGTGAAGGCAGCGAAAACACTACTACGTACCTAACATCTTAACAGGTAATTTTATAATTGAAAGTTAGGTAGTAATTAAGTGGTGGTTAGTACGTCAAAATGTAGTCGTGGTAAGGGGAAGAAGGAAGAGAAGGGTAAGAAGGAGGGTAAGGAAGGAAAGCAGTCTTAAACCTAAAAACATAAGTTATTTTACTACCCCTAACCTCGTAACCTTCTAGACCTCAACCACACCTCATAACAGATCTTACGCCATAACCTATTAATTACCTCAATATTATCTTGCTTAGTTAGGAATCTTAATCTAATGGTTATTGAGGGGACCTCTACATTACCTTGACTAGTTTTTATGAATAGTAGGTCGTCATCATACCCGCATGTAATCCTCTCAACGACTTCTAAGACCTCACCTAATACCCCCGTATCTAAGGGGACCTCAAGATACCCGAAACTAGTGAGTATGTTCCTGATCACATTGTTCTCCTCCCTAGTCGTTGCTAAGTAAATACCGACGTCAACACCTTCTAAAACCTCCTCAATAGATGCTATTAACGCCTTACCAATACCTAAACCCCTATACCTCCTATCAACAGCTACGTAGTAGATAACCCCTACCTTCTCAGGGCGGGTGTTAACGATGTAGTATATACCTACACCTACAGGTCTATCATTTAATGATGCAATCAATACATTACATATACCTAACTCTATACATGAGTTAACATACCATATGTTATAACCCTCCATACTACTACTTATGACTTCATCCACTACCCTAAGGTCTTTAAGCTCATCCCCAACTACCTCAACAACCTTAAGGATTATCTCAACCTCTAGTTAAGTAGTGAACTTAATCACTTACTACTCACTACCTTCTTATAAGGACATAGTACAGAGTATGTACAGTAGTTACATTCCCATGAATACCTCGGGTATGTAGGACTTGATATCCTATCAACTACATCAGCTTCTGTAAGCCGGTCTAACACTGTGAATTGAGTGATCCTGTCAGGGGTTATGTAGATCAGTAATGAGTAGTTCAGATCCATTAACCAATTATATATCATCACCTGCTCTAAATGCGGTTCGTGGGGTATGTTAAGGTCTGACCTAGAAGTCTTAATCTCAATCCCGACCCTACCCTCATCAGTACTTACTATCGCGTCAGCCCTACCCTTAATAACGACTTTATCACCTGTAGGTAGTACGACCTCCCTAGACGCCTCAACCTCAACACTTACATTACCTCCAAACCTCTCCTTAAGAACACTCTGTAATCCCCTATGTATTAAATTACCGGATATTAACGTAGGTATGAAGACCTCCCTCATCCTCAACTCAGGGTATATGAGTTCGTAATTCCTCTTAAGTAAACACCTCACTAAGTCTGAAACCCAGTAAACGTTAGGCTCTCTAACATGTCTCTCATACTCATCCCTACTTAACTCATAGATCAGCTTAACTATATCTAAGCCCAATACCTACTACCCACATCATAAGTAACTTAAAGTTAATTAAGCTTGACTACTCAGGAGAAGAAAGTGTTAAATACATCCTAAACAGATCTTAAACTATAGCTTAGGTGAGGTTAGTAAGTACATGGCTTTAAGGCTGGTAGACCCTAATCACGAGTATATCGTAGTGAGTGTGACTCCTGACCTAGCCTTAGACATAGGTTACACATATGCTGGAGGTTTAGGTGTTCTTGAGGGTGATAAGTTCTACGCAGCAGCAACTCTAGGTTTGAGGTACTTCACCTTCTGCTTATACTACGATGAAGGTTACGTAGCTTACGACTTCGACAGTGATGACAACCCAATACCTAAGCCTCAAACACAGCCTGAAGATTTCATTAAGTCCTTAAGGAGTGAGGGGGAGTTCAAGATTAAGTTGAGAGGTGAGGACGTAAGTGTTGAGGCGTTAAGCTATACCTACAGGAGTGCTAAGGCAGTATTCTTTAAACCAGTATCACCTCAATGGGCTTCACAACTCACTAAGAGACTCTATATTGAGGGGAGTGTAGAGGAGAAGTTCTATAAGTACACACTATTCGCTAAATCTGTTGCAGAGTATATTAGGGGGTATTTACCGGTATATGATATAGCGTTTATAGACCTTCAAGAAGCATATACTGCATTCCTCCCATTAATACTTAAAATACCTGGTAAGTATAGGTTAGTAATCCATACCGCAGGTATCTGGGGCCATCCAAGCTTCCCACGAAACCTAATACATTCTGAGTACGGGTATAGGTTAATACCTCCTGAGGTAGTCTTAACTGATGTAGGTCTAGCAGCTTCATCACAGGCATTCGCAGTCTCAGCAAAACACCTCGACATACTCCTAAAGATATTCCCACACTTTAGTGAGAAGTTATCCTACGTAACCAACGGTGTTAACATTGAGAGGTGGATGCACCCAACTTTGAAGGAGACTTACGAATCACATAAGTTAACTCTAGACTCCTTACCAGTAATTAAGAAGAGGGTTAAGAAGGAGTTAGAGAGTTTCTTAAGGAGTTATAAGGATGTATCGTTAGAAGATAAAGTAGTTGTGTTCTGGGGTAGGAGGTTAGTTGAGTATAAGAGGCCTTGGTTCATCATCAGGCTAATTAATGAGTTAGATAGGAAGGATATAATCTACGTCTTAAGCGGTAAAGCACATCCTCACGATGGTTACGGGTTAAGTATTATGAAGGAGTTTATGAAGTTACATAAGAAGAAGGAGAACGTCATCTACATACCTGAACACACTGTAGGTATAGCTAAGAAGGTCTTACAAGGAGTTGACCTACTACTCTCCACACCCTTCTCTGGTTGGGAAGCATGCGGTACTAGTTATATGAAGGCTGCAGTTAATGCAGTCCCAACAATTACTTCTAGGGATGGAGGAGCTTTAGAATTCATAGTCCATGGAATTAACGGCTGGTTCTTCGGTGAGGATCTTAGGGAGCCTATAGACTACACAGGACCTGAGGCTAGTAAGATAAATGAGGCTGAGTATCAGGAATTCAAAAACTTATTCCTGAAGGTTGTAGATATGATTAAGAGTAATCCTGAGGGGTACTTCAGAGTAGCTCTATCAGCTCTAAGGTCATTCATACCTAGAGTATCTATGATTAGGGTTTTAAGAGACTACTACCCACAATTAATTAAACTACCAACTATTTAGTAATCCTAACAGCCTTAACTCAAGGATTGTTAGGGCTGTGTTAAGTATACAGTAAGCGTTGGTTCTAGATCCGTAAGGTAGGAAGTACCTATGGACCTCACCGCTAGACTCACCTTTAGAGGATATGTAGTAGTAGTGGTCGCTAGTACTTAAACACCTCCAAACCTCAATTAAATCATTATCTAACTCGTTAATCACGCCCCACAACGATTTATGCCTGTTGAAGACAGTTAACTGCTCCTCACACCCTAACCAAGCACTAAGGTCTTTCTCAACATCAGCCCAGCTAATAGTGTTTTCCGGGGGGACGTCGTAAACATCTACAGGTTTAAACAGCTTAACAGCTTCAGAAGCTGTTAATGCCTCAACACCGTTCTTAACCATAAACATCATCAAGTATTTTAAGAAGTCTAGAATTCCTGACTCAACACTATGGTGTTCACCGAAGGTCTCATAATCCATAGCTAATACAACTAAATCACCTGGTGACCTCATAATCCAGTCTAAGTACTTATCAGCGAAGAGTGGGTATTGATCCCATGACCTATTAGTAAACCTGAAGGCTACGTCATCACTTAACCTATAATTCCTTAAGAGTAGGTATGGGGTAGTCGTAGGTGGTGAGTATATGTGGTTAGGACTCCTACCCTTAAGAACCCTCTCAACACCTTCAGTGAATACTGCTTTAAACCCTAGATCACCTACGATACTAGCTATGGTGTTGTTGTAGATCATCTCAGTATTTACGAAGGCTTTAGGGACTACCCCGAATAACTCCTTAATCAAGCCTACCTGAAGGTTCACCTGATTTATGAATTCTCTAGGGTCTTCATATACAGATGTTAGACTATGGTAGTAAGGCTCAACAACCACTTCAGCTAATTCAGAATTTATTAAATCCTTAAACAACTCAATAACCTCAGGTACGTACTTCATAAGCTGTTCAAGGACTACCCCTGAGAAGCTAAAGTTAATCTTTACCGACCCTCTAACAGATTTTAAAGTCTCGATAAGTAGCTTAGTAGTAGGTATGTAACACCTACTACTCACCTTCTTAATAACTGTAGAGTTAAGTCCTTCATCAAATATTAAATCCTTTAACCCCCTACCACTAAACCCTCTGATCAGACCCCTCACTAAGTCAGTCTTCAGTCTATAGGGTTGATGTACTTCAAACAGTATGACTACGTACTTAACCATATCAGACCCTATTAGGAGATGAGGGAGTCCTTAATAGTTGATGAGCCCTTAACGACTTTATTAGGCCATACCTTAGAGTTAATAATACTTACATTATCACCTACGACTACGTTATTACCTACTACGCTATTCTCAATAACTACGTTACTACCTACCCTTACATGCCTACCGACCACACTATTAACTACCCTACTCTTACTACCTATGAAGCACCTATCCATAACTACGGAGTCCTCAATAACTACACCATCACTCACTATGGTGTAGTGGTCTATGACTGAGTTCGTTATCCTAACCTTACTACCTAGGAAGACATGCCTACCTAGTAATATATCACCTTCTAAGACTATGTCACCAGCTTCTAACCTATCTATTATCGACTTACGTAACATTCTAGAGAGTTGTGTCTTACCCATAAACCTAATACCGTAGTGTATGTGGTCTACCTCTAACTCCTCAGGGCTTAACACCTTAAGGAGGTAGAACACAGCCTCCTTATACGATTCAGGAGTACCTATATCGAACCAGTACCCCCTATATACATACCCGTAAACACCGTAGCCACACTCTATCAACTTAGGTATTACATGCCTACCGAAATCCAACTCACCACGCTCAAGTAGTTTCCTACCTACGCCGTAGTTGAAGAAATCTCTAAACTGTGGTGATAGTAGGTATATACCGGTGTTTACCAGTCTTGAAGGTGCTTCCGACGGACTCGGCTTCTCAACAAACCTCTTAATCCTGTAATCACTACATAACTCAGCAACACCGTAATGTCTTAACCTCTCAACATCTTCTATCTCCTTCAGGACTATAGTCATGTATGAGTCCTTAACATTATGGTACATCCATAAATCACTTAAGTCTACGTCGAAGACTACATCACCTTGAACAACGAGTACGTGCTCACGTATGTCGTAGTAATCCATTACGATCTTAACAGACTCTGCATTACCTCTAGACTCTATATTGGGTTGATACCTAATCCTAACCTCCTCACCCTTAAGCCCTAACCTATAAGTGATACGTTCACCACTACCTAGATGGTCGAACAACCCAGTATAATTTACGTAACCACTAACACCTAAGTAGAACTCCCTAACACCCTGTTTAGCCAGTTTAAACACTATGAAATCTATTAAAGGCTTATTTAAGAATCTAACCATAGCTTTTGAAGTATCCACAGTTAACGGGTATAACCTAGTGCCTAAACCCCCTATAGGTATAATAGCCTTAGAGGGTGGGTTTTTGACAGTAATTTAATCCCTGGTAAATATATGTTGAAGGAACTTATAAATATTAATTCATTACGTTTAATAATTAAATACTACTTACTTAACGGTGGGTTAGTGGTTAAGGTATGGTTACTTACGTTTGAATTAGATGGTTTTGCCAGGGTTGGGGGGTTAGGTAGGGCTGTAAGTATGTTTGCTAAAGCACTCTCTAGGAGGGGTTTAGAAGTCACTGTCTTCATACCTTCCCACGGTAGACACCTCTCAGAAGAGTATAGGAGGAGATGTAGTTTAAGGGTGGTTGAGGGATTCGTAGTTAGGGGGTTTAGGAGGGGTGTTGACGGGAATCTCTACCCTTACTTTATAGGTGCTGAGGAGGGCTTCGTAGATGGTGTGAGGTTTGTTATGTTTAAGGGGTTGGATTACGAGACTGGTAGGTTTTTAGATTCGTGGAATATCTATGAGAACTTACCTGAGAAGGTATGCCTATATAGTAGAGCTTTAAGGCATTGGGCCGACTTCGTTAGTGAATTACCAGATATTATACATTCTAATGACTGGACTTCAGGTCTAGCTGGAGTTCTACTCAGGATTTACTTAGAGAGTAGGGGTTATAGGGTACCGCATATACACTCCATACACCTACTCTCATCACCTTCATTTCCATGGCATTACGCATCTGAGGATTGGTGTGGACTCCTAAATACCCTTCATAAGGTATGGGTTGGTTACAGACATGAGTTACGTATGACTCAAGAAGTTTGGGACTCAGTACATGGTAACGTAGATGGCTTCATAATACTTGAGGCTGATGCAGTATCAAGTAATAGTTATGGTTATCTGAGGGAAGTACTGAGTAGGTTCGGTACGTGGTTAGAGCCGAAGACATGTGTTATTTATAACGTAACTGACTGGAGTGTTAGTGATGTTGAGGAGGTAGCTACTAAGTATGTTGGGAGTAGGTCTAGAGTAAATGTTAGGAGGTACGTAATCGACTTCTTCAACAGGTCTGGAGGTTTTAAACATGGTGAGTTACGTAACGTTGATAAGCTCATAGTAGCCTCAGGTAGGTTAACATGGCAGAAGGGGTTCGACCTACTCGTAAAGGCCTTAGACTACATAGACAATAGTATAGGCCTACTAATCAGCGGTATTAGTGTTGGTGATAAAGGGTTTGAAGAACTTATTAACAGGTTAGTTAGTGAGAGGTGGGGGAGGGTCTTAATAACCACATCATCAATCCCTGAAGACATACTTAAGTTAATTATATACTCAGCAAACGTTTATGTAGTCCCGTCAAGGTATGAACCATTCGGTTTAGTATCTATTGAAGCTCAAGCACTAGGTACTCCAGTAGTAGCTTCTAACGTTGGTGGGTTACCTGAGACTATATTAGATATTAGGTATAGTGTTGAGGGTAGTGGGACTCTAGTATCTATAGATGATCTATGGGGTCTAGCAAGTACTGTAGAGTCTATAGTATTCGCTACTGAAGCTAGAGATACATCACGTCCTGAGCTAATATATAGGATTAAGGTTGATTGGATTAGAGACCTACTGTTAAGGAATCCATACCTAGACCTCAGGTTAAACGCTATTAGATGGGTAGATAAGAAGTTCAGGATTGATAATTTATCTGAGGCATTACTTAACTGTTATGAGAAGGCTAAGCTATACTCATACTACAGCACACTTTAATAGTGATTAGTATGAGGTTACCTATCTATAAGTTTAAACCTGAGTCTGGGACTGAGTGGGGTTCTGGAGGTATTTTCGGTTTGAAATACCATATGGGGGTACTGTACTTCACATTATCATTTGATGCTAAGGCATACTTCTTCAGAGGTAGTGACTTCAGGAGGTATGATTTCGATTTAGTAGGTCCTGAACCTAGGTCTGGAGGTGATACGTATAACGCTGTTGAGGCAGTAGATAATAAGATATTCTTCGGTGGGTGGGTCCATACCCCAGTAAGGTATAAGGTCATGGATAAGTACTTAACCATAGACTTCTCCAACAAGTACTCACACATACACCAGTATGACGTATATGAGGATAAGGTGACCCTACTATGGAGGGAAGGTGCTGGGTTAGAGAGTGAGTGGGTTGGTGAGGTATCATCAATTATCTACGACCCTCTAAATGATGGGCTACTGATTTCTAGAGCTGACGGTAGTAGATCCTTAGGTGTCTTCAGATTTAACTTGAGAGGGAGGAGGATGGAGTTATTAAGTGATAAACCAAGTCTTAAAGGCTCTATAATAGGTGATTCAGCATGTTTCGACGTATCGTTAGGTATTAACGGTATCTACGGTATTCAATGTCTAGACTTAATAAGGAATTCATGGAGTTTTAGATGGTTTTCAGAGGATTTAAAGGATGTATCAGTTGATGGTGAAGGTGTTTTAAGACCTATATCAGTAGGTTCTATAGCTTCAGCCTACGGTAGGTTATTCATCTTCGTTAGAGGTGGTGTAGTTATTTGGGACCCATCACAAGAAGTAGGTAAGGACTTACACTTTGTAAGACTTTACGATTTCTGTAGGAAGGATTACGGACCCCTAAGGACTAACCACGTAGTAGTTGGTGGTGGTATAGTAATTCCTTTTAACGCATACCCACACGGTATCTTAAGGACTATTACTGACGACCTCAAACTAATTGCTAGGAATATCAATTACATACCTACGAGTAGTAACTTACTATACATAACACCACCTAATGTTAGAGTGTTAACGTCATTAGGTGCCCGTATAACATCTATAGAACATATAGGTAGCGAGTTAGTGTTAGGTACTAACACCATGGCTAACTTAGGTGTTTATGATACAACACCATTCGATATCGGTGAAAGGGAATTACTATTCCTAAACATAACTTCACTACTATCTTCAAACCCACAACCAACTACTGTGAAGGTATTAGGTAGTATAGTAGGTAATAATGCTTGGGGTGGGATACCACTTAATAATTATAGGAAGGCAGTACTACATATAAGAGCTTCTAAAGATAACAAACTTAGAATTTATGAATATGATATAGGACTACCACCATCACTACATAGTGTTGATGTCGTCGATGTTAGGGTAGGTAAGAACTCTATAGACCTAAGCAACTACAACAACATAATCTCGTTTAAATTTGAAGTAGAAGACCGTGAAGCAGAGATATACTTAAACCTTAAAAATTAATTATCAACCACATCAAATCACCAAGTAGTTAGTTTAAGTATTCTAACAATTAGTAGTAAAATTTAAATAACCCATTACGAATAACTTAACTTGGTGATAATATGGTCAAACCTATGACTAAGGATGCTTTGCTATCAGCTTTTGGCGGTGAGTCAATGGCTCATATGAGGTACTTAGTATTTGCTGATATTGCTGAGAATGATGGATTCCCAAACATTGCTAGGTTATTTAAAGCTATCGCTTATTCAGAGCAGGTACATGCGACTAATCACTATAGAGCTTTGAGAGAGTATAATGAGGATGCTAAGGTAGTTGCAGGAGCTCCTATAGGTCCTGGTAATACTCTAAAGAATTTAGACTTAGCTATTAGGGGTGAGGAGTTTGAGATTACTGAGATGTACCCAGCATACTTAGAACTCGCTAAGTATCAAGGTGAGAAGGAAGCTGAGAGAAGCTTCAACTTTGCTTACCAAGCAGAGAGGATACATGCACAACTATATAGAGAGGCAAAGAGCTACGTAGAGAAAGGTCAGGACTGGCCTCTTAAGGGTAAGGTATGGGTATGTCCTGTCTGCGGGCATACCTACGTAGGTGATGAACCACCTGAGAAATGCCCTATATGTGGTATACCTAAGAATAAGTATGTAGGTTTCTAAACCGAGCTAGTTTTTAAATTCTTAAGTAAATATTCATTAGCTAATACGGTATTAGAGGTCTTTCTATACTAGAAGATGATTAAACTCCATCTTATCGATTTAATATGTAGATAAGTACTATAGGTAATAACTCTAGCAACATTAGATGAGGTCATAGTAAGTATAGCATCAATAGTGTTAGAGCTACAGCTTAACCTGTTTTAGTAGTGAGTTAAGGGGGTCTTAATGAATTTAATGTTTACTTAAATTACTATTAGTAATTTAGTTTATGTAAGTAAAAACCATTATTTTTAATATTGATATGATTATGAAGATATTAACCATAACTTAAAATTTATTGTTGGTGGTTGTTATAGATTGAGATTAGATGGCATGGTAGGGGTGGTCAGGGGGTCTGGACTGTTAGTAACCTTCTAGCTGAGGCTGCTATTAGGGAGGGGAAGTACGCACAGTCTTTCCCGACTTTCGGGCCTGAGAGGATGGGTGCTCCTATAGCTGCGTTTACTAGGATATCTGATAGTGAGATCGAGATTCACTCAGATATTTACGAACCTGATGTTGTAGTGGTTTTAGATTCTACGTTGGTTGGTTATGAGGACTTCATAAGTGGTTTGAAGAGTGGTGGTGTTCTACTCATTAATTTT
>JAJHRE010000043.1 GCA_020832985.1 Desulfurococcaceae archaeon
CCTTCCTAAAATCCCCGTGTGGGAAGCCACCGATTACTATAGGTAGTCCCTCCCTTAAAGCTGTATTACATATATCATCACAACTCCTTAATTCACCACCTTCATCAAGAGTTATTACTTTATCAACTCCTAACTTACTGAGTAAGTTCTTGAAGTTGAGATTTAATAATGTTATTAGTGGGTTTGTAGTTCCTGGCGGTACTTGACCGTACTTGAAGAGCTGTTCTATAAGTCCTACGAATCTGTTGTAGTTCTTAGGTATTCTAGTTTTAGGGTCTATGAACATTACGTAATCATTCAATGTATGTACGTAAACCCTGAGGTAACCCTCAATATTTAACGGGCTAGACAGCATCTCAAGTAATGTTATGTGGGTTATATCTGGACGTCCACGTTTATACCTATTCGGGAGTTTCTTCATAGCGCTATAATGTAGTGAAATATCTAGTAACATCTCACTCCAGTGTTTACCCCTCCTCCTAGAGGTCTTTACTACTGCTGGGTGGTTAGATATTTCAGGAGGGATTGTCTCTATAGAGGCCTCAGCTATTATCACATTTATTATCTTCAACTAAACCCTCCTATAGTAGGGGTTAAGAATTAAAAAAGTGATTAAGAAGATGTTAAAGGATTTAGCTCTTGAAAGAGTAAGGATACTCTACTCAGAAGCATTACTAGCTGTTAGGGAGGGTAGGTTAGATAGGGCTAAGAGGTATGTAGAACTAGCCTTAAAGATAGTTAACAAGGTTAACGTAAGAACTCCTAAATACTTAAGAAGAGGTATCTGTAGGAGGTGTTTAACACCGTCAATACCTGGGGTAACTGCTAGGTATAGAGTTAGGGGAGTACGTAAATATGTTATAATAACTCGTACGTGTTTAGTATGTGGGTGGGTGAGTAGATTACCATGCAGAAGAGTAGGAAAGTAGTTAATACGATATTAGGTAGTCCTCACATACGTATAGGTAAGAAAGGAATTAATGAGAACGTCATAGAGTCAGTTAAGGAGTTGCTGAAGAAGGAAGGAGTCATCAAGATTAGGATTATGAAGTCCTTCAAGAGAGCGTACGGATTAGAAATTAATGAGATAGCTAGTAAAATAGCTGAACTAGTTAATGGTGAGGTAAGAGATGTTAGGGGTAATACATTCGTAATAACTAAGAAAAACGTTAAGGGACGTAGTGCCGCCGGGGGGATTTGAACCCCCGACATCCCGGTCTTCAGCTTCGCCTGAGCCTACCGCTCATCGGGCGCTCTCCCAGGCTGAGCTACGGCGGCTCTACAATTAATAAAGTGTAAAGAGTAATAAATCTTAATGGTTTAAATCCATAAACACTTTAAAGAGATAAATAATAAAAACTTAAACTTTAAAACACTTATAACTTAATAGCGGCGGTCGTCTAGCCTGGATTAGGACGCCGGCCTTCCACGCCGGAAATCCCGGGTTCAAATCCCGGCCGCCGCACCAAGATCTGTTAATTACTATTTATGACTAACGATTTAGATATTAGTTTAGGTTAATGGAGTTGATAAAGTTTTTAATCTTAGATAATGAATTACTCTGTAAGTACCGTTGCTAAGTGGTTGAGAGTATGGCTAAGCTCATAGGGTCTAATGCTGGCGGTAACTTAGGTTGGGTTATTAAGTACTGTAGGATATGTAATAGGAAGTTAGTAGTAGGTGTTAACGCTATATACGTATGTCCTAAATGTACTCCTACATTAAATACTTACTACTGCTTAGCTGAGTATAAGAGACTTCATGGTAAGTGTCCTTACTGTAGGAGTGATTTAACACCTATCTAGGTTGATTTTGTGAGAGTTCTTAAGGGTGTGAAGGAGTTCGTAGTTAATGATCATTATAAGGTCTCTATAGTTGACTTAGGTGTTGAGGTAGTAGTAAGTGCTGACTTACCACCACTCCCTTGGTGTTATGAGGTAGTAGATGAATTATCCATAGATAATGTGAAACTGATTTACGCTAATGTAGACATACCTGAAGTTGGAAGGGTTGAAGTAACTGGTTGTAGAGTGGTTAATGATTTTAAAGTAATTAATGTTAAGTATAGGGTTAGTAATGTTGATGAAGCCGTAAACATTTACAATAAAATAGTTAAATACCTTACAGACCTATGTAGGACTTCAACTAAATAACCTTTGTATACAGTAACTACATATTTAAATATTATTATTAAAATAATTAAGTATTGATGGCTATGGTTAGGAACTTAGGTATAGATTTAAATGCGTTGAGAAACCGCTTACTAAGTAAACTCCCAAACTCTGAAGCTACGTTAGTAAGTACTGAGGGTGTTAATTATTTAAGCATACGGATGCAGGGTAACCTACTCTTCGACTTAAGGATAACTGACTTAATTACTGAAGCATACATAGGTTTAGGACTTAAAGGATCTGAAGAAGTGATTAACACGTTATCTGACTTCGGCCTCCAATATATAGGCACTGTAGTTAATGAACTTCAGAGTAGGGTTAAGTACCTACCTAAATCACTAATAATATCCTGGTCTAAACCATCTGATACTATCTACGTATTATTAGAACCATCAACGAATTTCCCACCTGTTAAAGGGTCTTTAAGAGGTAATGAAGTGACAGTTATAACACCTTCATGTATAGTACGTGGAGAGGATGTTGGGTGTAGTGATGAGGTTCATCAAGTAATAGCTGGGGTAGTTATTAAATTGTTGAAGGAGTTATCTAAACTTAGTAGTAACTGAATCTAACTATCTTAATACGTGTTAACGTGTTTATTAAGCTACAGTACCTTACGTAAATTAATACTACATAACTCAAATAATGTCTTTACACCTACTACCGTTTAAAACTTACTCAGCCTAACGGTAATACCGGTAATAAGTCTTGAGTAATGATATTATACAGAATATTTGTGAGGATGTTTCCGTCACTACAGTCGGTGATGAATCGTACATTGAGACATTATCTGAAGACTTAGTCAGGACTACCTCAGTAGCTAGTATACTTAGGGAACTCGGTGAAGATTATAAGGACTTAATACCACTTATAAAGTCATTAGTTTCAGAGTTGGTACTAGCTCTACATACGAATACGTTCGTTGATGGTGTTATAGATGAATTACGTAGTAATATTAAGTTACGTCTATGGGAGGTAGGTGATGAGTTCAGCCTGGCTAAGTTAATTGACGGTATAGTTATGTTGGGTATGATGGTTAGAGAAGGTGTTAACGACTTAGATATAGCTGAAGAAGTTATGAATGATTTCGTGGAGTTCTTCTCCTTAGACTTAAACCACTGTAACGTAGTTAGGAAGGTATTCTCCAGTGGTGATCTACCATTAATCCTTCAGGTAATGCTTATAGGGTTAATAATAGCTGTTGACGGTATTAACTATGTTGGTGAGGAGTATGTCTAGAGTTGATGTACTCTCAGAAAGACTTATAGAGTTCGTAGCTAGACTAGCCTCTAGGATGAGCTACGACCAACGGAAACTGGCTGTGATCTCAGGTAGTTCTATGTATAAGATCGTATGTAAGGTAGTTACTAGAGTCTCAGACTACATCTCGGAGAATAGGGACGGACTCTTCTGGTGTAGGTTATGTAATAAAGGAACCTTCACTAAGAGAGGTTTCTACCTACACCTAGTTAGGGTCCACAGCTTCGAAATAAAGAGTTTAATCGAGGAAGAACTCCGTAGGGAACTAAGAGCACTATAAACAATACAGTCCTGAAACCACATTCGGTGTTATCCCGAGTCTCGTTTGGGGTAGGGGCAATAGGCCGGAGACCCGGCCCGGGATTGAACACTCAGGAAGAGGGATTTAATCCTAAACCTCCCCGCACCGGTAGGAACCTTCGTCACTCATGGCGGGAGGGGGATCATTAGGATACTACATAATATGTTGAGGAATACATAGCCAATAATTTCTAAAGAATACGTTATCTCCAAGAACTCAGTAGTATGCGGTCATTTAGGGATGGAGTAGCTCATCAATCGCTTTTGGAGTCATAAATCATCCCAATAACTACGTTATGGAATCAACATTATAAATTTTAAGTTAGTGCCGCCGCGGGGATTTGAACCCCGGACCTCCGGATCTCCCAGTAGCCGTATGAGTCCGGCGCTCTAACCAGACTAAGCTACGGCGGCACCATTTAAGATAATTTCTGTGATTGGATTTAAGTTTTAATTAAAATTGCGGCGGGACCCCGACTTAGGCGGGCTGCGAGACCTCGCGGATCTCACAGCCCTGCCTAACGCGGCTAGCTTAACTTCCGGGATCTGACGAGTCCGGGTGTTTCCTAGCCGCTATGGTCGGGGCCGCCAATATCTAGTGATGAGTAGGAGTTTTTAAATGTTTTAGGATTTTGGTAGCCGGGCGGGGATTCGAACCCCGGTCACGGGGGCCAGATTCGGGAGTAAGTTAATAGCTTACCTGCCCCGCATCCTTGACCGCTAGACGACCCGGCTTCAATAACATATGTTTTAACTAATTTATTAAGTTTTAACCTAATTACGTAAGGGATTAGTGATGTCTTGGGTTGATGAGTATGTTAGGAATGTCTTCAATGTTAGGGATAGTGATGTCTATGTAGTTGCTTCAGGTCTAACTACTTCAGGTCCTGCACATATGGGTACTGTGATGGAGTTGTTAATACCCTACAGTATCTCTAAAACTATTAGACGTCATGGACGTAAGTCCTACTTCATATTTATAGCTGATACACTCGACTCATTAGACAGTATCCCAGCACAACTCACTCAATTTAAGGAGTTGAGAGATTATTTAGGGAGACCGCTCTCAATGGTTATAGATCCCTACGGATGTCATGAAAACTACGCACACCACTTCCTAGATGAGGTATTAACACTTATGAAGAAGTTCTCGATAGAGTGTGATGAGGTCTTAACAGCTGATAAGTTATATTCTGAGGGTTGGTATGATGATTACGCTAGGTTATTCTTTAGTAGGTTAGATGAGGTTAGAAACATACTTGAGACTACATCATTCAGGAAGTTACCTCCTAACTGGATGGGTGTGGTAAAACCAATATGTAGTCGATGCGGTAGGAATGACACAACTACGGTTAAGTCATTTAATAACGACTTGATAGAGTATGAATGTAGTGCATGCGGTTTTAACGGTACTACAGCCATAAGTGATCATAGGTGGAAACTCTTATGGAGGCTTGATTGGCCCTCACGTCAGGATTTCCTAGGAGTTGATATTGAGGGTGGTGGTGTAGACCACTTCACTAAAGGTGGTTCTTGGGATACAGCTAAGGAGATCCATAAGAGGTTATTCAATAAGGAACCACCAATACCGTTTAAGTTCGGTTTTGTACTGATAGAAGGTAGGAAGATGAGTAAGAGTAAGGGGTTAGGTTCGTTAACTGAGATTTTAAAGTATATTCACCCATCAGTGATTAAGTACTTCCTACTTAAGCATGACTTAGAGGAGAATAGGAATTTAAGATTAGAACCTAAATTCCTTCTAGCACTCTATGAAGAGTATAGATTAGTAGGTGAGGGTAAGTACCAGGATGTTAAGCAGTTAAGAGCTTGGGAATTAAGTGGTGGTATGAGGTGGAGTATATCATTTAGTGAGTTATTAGTCTACTATCAAATATATAGGGATTGGGACGTAATAACTAAGTTGATTAAGGATGAATTCCTAGTTAATGAGTTAAAAACATATGTAGAGAACTGGGTTAATAATGGGTTAGTACCTGAAGACTATGAAGTCCAGCTAAAACCTTCGAAACCATCAAGTGATATTAAGAAGGTGATATTGATGTTTAAGGACTCTATAGATGAGTCTATGAGTGATGTAGACATACATAATAAGGTGTATGAAGTAGCTAGAAATAATGGTGTAGAACCTTCAGAACTATTCAAAGCTATCTACATGATGTTATTCAGTAAGCCTAAAGGACCTAGGTTAGGTAAATTCATTAAGGTATTAGGTGTGGGTAGATTTAAAGCCTTAGTAGATGAAATACTTAAGGATGTTGCTGAAGGTAACTAAATCAACTATTACTGATGCTTAACCTCTTAATGTAAATGTATTAGTTTGATCATGATTAGTAACCATTATATACCCATATAACCTCATATAAGTTTAAAAACCCTAAAACCATAGAAGAACGTATGTCGTATCGGAGTTGAAGTACGTGATGGAAAGTAGTAAGGTAAATGTAATAGATTTAAAACCTGGTATGGAGAACGTGCATGTTGTTGTAAGAGTCCTCAAAGCAGGAGGTCCTAAAGTTATAAGGACTAAAGCTGGGGAAAGGACTATTAGTGAGGCTTTAGTAGGGGATAGTACTGGTAGGGTGAAACTAACTTTATGGGGGAATACAGCAGGTAGTGTTAATGAGGGTGATGCTATAGAGATTGTAGGTGGTTGGACATCAGTATTTAAGAATGAAATTCAGTTAAATGTAGGTAGTCGTGGGAAGGTAAGTAAAGTTGATAGTTCATTAGTACCTGAAGTTAGTGAGATTCCAGAAGCTATGCCTAAAGCACCTGAGGAAGGTTGGAGTAGGAGGGGTGGAGGTTTTAGAAGACCTCCTCAAAGAGGAGGTAGGGGTAGGTCGAGGGGTTGGGAATGAGTCAGAAGGAATCAGTTTATGAGAGGATTAGAGAGCTTAAACCGTCTAAAGCAGGTAATGAGTTAGGTTTCGACGGTCAGAACTACCTAGTAGCTCTAAGTGAGAATGACGTATATGCATTAGCAGCTGGTGCGTACTACGTATGGTCGTTATGTGATGGCGAGAAATCAGTAGAACAGCTAGTTAAGGATATAGTTACAGAGTTAAACAGTATCTCTGAGAAGAAAGTTAGTGAGGATGAGTTAAAAGAACCTATAGCATCAATAGTTAATCAGTTAGCTAAGGTCGGTCTAGTAACACTTAAGTAGTACTTAATAATTCATTAACCATAATCCAATATTTTTAACTATTCATTACTTAAGTAGGGAGAATTCATTTAAGTCGTAGCTTCAGTTTGTTCAGTTTGTGATACCTGGTTAGGAGTACTTCCCTCATAAACTAGAACAGACTTAATACCTAATTCATCCCCTTTCTCAATAGCCTTAA
This sequence comes from Desulfurococcaceae archaeon, assembly GCA_020832985.1. Classification (GTDB taxonomy): domain Archaea; phylum Thermoproteota; class Thermoprotei_A; order Sulfolobales; family NBVN01; genus CAZZLT01. The sequence continues at coordinate 7,097 of JAJHRE010000043.1, forward strand.
GTAACTTAATACCTAACTCACTTAATCTATAAACCCTGTAATTCCCTTTAGAATTAACTAGTTCTACTATGTTGAGAGCTTCTAAGATATGGAAAGTTGCTAGTACCTCATACCTAGGTAACCCAGTTAACGATACCACATCACCCGGTGTTACCAACCTATCCTTCATGCTTGAGAGTATGTTCTTAAGCCTAAGCCTAAACTCACTCAATTAAATCCACCATTAAGTAACACTCTCTAAACCTATACATAAAAGACTTACACCTAATCAAACTAATGAAACACTTTATAAGTCACGTAAAAGTACTGGAGGTGTGTAGTAAGTGGTCAGTAAGTGTGTAGCTAGTAAATTAAGGTCTGGTGTAAGTGACTTAATAATAATCCTAGCATTGATAGCAGTTGCAATACCTGTAACATTTACGGTTCAGCAGTGGTTATCATCTCAAGCTAATAGAGTAGCTACTTACTCAACAACACCTAAAGTAACAGTTAATTTAGCATCAATTAACTACGGAGTAAATACTGTTACACTAGTTGTTAAGGTTGTGAATACGTGGAAGAATATCATAAACTTAAGCTCTGTAAACGCTACAGCAATTCTGTCTAATGGGAATAACATTACATTAAACGTAGTATCCGTGATAGGTGATACTAACTTAAGCCCAGGTAATGAAGCTACATTAGTACTGAACGGCGTAACATCTACTAAAGTAACTACAGTGATATTCCAATTCCGTGATAATCTAGGTAATACTATCCCTGCAGAACTAACCCTACAATGAATTAAAATCACATCCTTTTTTGGTGTTAATCATGAATAACTTCAGTTTTGAAGTTATTGATGAGTATAAGGTTGGTATAGCTAATGTTAGAATAGTTAGGTATCCTAATAACTCATACCAGTACTTAGTTGAGGAAGTACTTAGTAAGGATGTAGAGGATTTAA
>JAJHRE010000044.1 GCA_020832985.1 Desulfurococcaceae archaeon
ATAAACTATAACGCTGTTATCTTAACTCATCACAGGCTTTACTACCTTATGAAGGCTCTGAGTGAGGGAAGGTTTAAGACCTTAGTCAACCACGCTAAAGGTAGTAGCACTACAGGTAGCGATAGTGTTTGGTACAAGGTTTTTCACGGTGATGCTAGAAACCTTGACAAGATACCTGATAACTCGGTATTTCTAGTTGCTACCCACCCACCATACTTTAACATCATTGAGTATGGTGAGCAGGGGGTTGAGGGTGACTTATCTAGGACTAGTAATCTCGAAGAGTACTTAAAGTTGTTTAGGCAGGTAGCGAAGGAGATTTACAGAGTGCTGAAGCCCGGTGGTGTACTAGGTATTTTAATTGGAGACACGAGAATTAAGAAGCATTACGTACCAGTAACACACTACGCACTAATTACCCTACTTGATGTTGGTTTTGTCTTGAAGGAAGAGGTTATAAAAGTTCAGCATAAGATGAAGACAACAAGAGAGGTTTGGAGTAAGTTAAGAGGTAGAGACTTCTTACTAATATACCATGAAAAGCTATTCATATTAGAAAAACCAAAGCAAAGAGAGCCGGAGTTAAAGTACAGTATGAAGCCTTGGTTTATAGAGTTTAAGGTCTGACCTAAGCACAGTACTACTCTGGATGAGACCTATGAGTGTGAAAGAGCTCGTACTCAAGGTTTTTGAAGGAAGCTCAGAAACTTTTAAGCCTAAGGGAAGTAGTATCTAAGACAGGTGTTCAGACCCGGTAGTTGCTTGTAGTTATTCATGAATATCAGTAATTTCTCCTTAATTCCTCATACTTTTCTCTCACTAGTTTTCATCATTTGTTAGGGAGTGCTTTTGGAGTGACCCAAGCGTCCTAACATATGTTCGTAGGTTTCAACCATACGTTCATAGCTCTTACGGCATCCTTATTTATAACCTACGGGGTGGTTGTGGGTTGGTTTTAGGGTAGGTTATAATGAGTGGTAATAATATATTCTACACTTTTATGAAGGTTGAGGATACGTAAAACACATACATAAATGATAAATTAAGAGGTGGTGGGCCCGCTGGGATTCGAACCCAGGACCTCCGCCGTGTGAGGGCGGCGTCCTAACCAGGCTAGACGACGGGCCCAACCAACTAACACATTAAGTAAAACCTAATAAATTCTAATTGATTATTTATTAAGTATTCCTACCGGCTGAAACTGTGGTTTTTAAAGTGGAGTTTATATTGTTTTAATGTTTTGTTGAGGGGTGGGGAAAATGTTTTGGTTTAATTATTTTCTAATTACCTTTATTAATTTACCGTCTTTATCGTATATGTATATTGGTAGGTTGAGTGTTCCTGGCATGTAGTGTGTTGCGCATGCGTGGCATGGATCATAGGCTCTGAACGCCATCTCGATCATGTTGAGTATTCCATCATCTACTACACCACCTTTTATTAGGTTCTTAGCTGCTTTACTTACTGATAGTGATATCCTAGCTGAGTTATGTTGTGTAGCTACTAATAGGTTTGCCTTAGTTATTATTCCTTTAGAGTCCGTCTCGTAGTGATGTATTAGGACTCCTCTAGGTGCTTCAACAACACCTATGCCTACACCTCTAGGCTTCTCAGGTATTACCCTAACGTTAGGGTCTGTGATTTCAGGGTCTTCAGCTAATTCCTTAATCCTCTCAGCAGCATATATCATCTCTATAACTCTAGCCCAATGCATAGCTAGTGTATGATGTACTGGTTTTGAACCTACTGTAGAGTACATCTCTTCATAAGCTTCTTGAGCATGCGGTGTTGCCATACCGTCAGCAGCGTTTAACCTAGCTAACGGTGCTACTGAGAATATACCGCTATCCTCGCCATCTACGAAACCTCTCCAACCCACCTTCCTCAGATATGAGAACCTAACGTATGTCCAAGGCTCTACATGTTCTGCTATATGGTCTAAGTAATCATGGACATCAAACTTAGTGAATTCCCTACCCTTAGGATCTACAACTCTTAACTTACCGTCGTAGAAGTTAACCTTATTAGCATCATCTACTAAACCCATATAATAAGTTCTATGAGTGTATGTATCACTTAATATTAAGTCTAAGTACTCCTTATTAGATAGTACAACCTCTTTAAACAGCTTATAAGTGAATAACGCAAACTCTAACGCGTCGTTAGCAACAACTAATAACTTCTTCCTTACATCCTCATTGATAGGCTTAGCTATACCGCCAGGCAGCCCAAACACCGGGTGTATGACCTTACCAGCAATTAAAGTAATCATATCCCTTAAAGCCTTCCTAGTCTTAATAACCTTCAACCCAACCTCAGAACCAACCTTCTTTAAAACCCCGAACACGTTCCTCTCAGACTTAGGTGCTTTAGGACCTACTATGAAGTCAGGACCTCCAAGTATGTAGAAGTGGAGTGCGTGGTCCTCAAGCATGAACATATTATAGACTAACTCCCTAATCTTCTTAGCAGGTCTAGGCGGTTCAACACCGTAGAGGTCATCTAAAGCCTTAGTAGCTGCCATGTGATGTGCTGTAGGACAGACACCACATATCCTTGAGGTTATTTGAGGTGCGTCCTCAGCAGGCCTACCAACTAAGAATTTCTCAAAACCCCTAAGCTCGGGTACCTGTAGGTATGCGTTGATTACATTACCATCATCATCTAAGAATATAGCTATCTTTCCATGACCCTCCAACCTAGTTATAGGGTCTATAACTACTGTCTTACCCATGGGCCTCACCTCCAGAGCCTTGATACCTACCCCTAACTAAAGACTTAGGTAGTGAGTATCTGTAGAACCAACCTGCAGGGTCTGCTACGTACTCCTCAATAACTTTCTCAGCCTGAGCTTCATCATCGTAATCTAGTATTGATGCTAGGTATGATAGTGCCCTAGCACCGTAATCCTTAACATTATCTAGAGGTCCGAAACAACCTGTACATGGCATTCCTCCCTTAATACATAAAGTTCCACAACCACCCCTAGTTACAGGCCCTAAACATAAGACACCTTGAGCTAGGTAACACTTACTTAAGTCTAACTTCACTTGATGTACCCTCTTAAGATCCTTCAATAATATCTTCTCAGGCTTAGTCTTATTCAAATCACACTCATCACATAAAGACCTACTACTAGCACCTAATACTGAACCTTTAGGAGGTAGTTTCCCAGATAATAACGTATCTAATGCTTTCTTAACGACGTCTGGAGGTGGTGCACACCCGGGTATGTAGTAATCAACATCTATAACCTGGTCTAAAGCCTTTACAAGTCTTAAAACCTTAGGTAGTTCTAATTCCTGACCATCAACCTTAACTACCTCCTTAGGCATAGTACCTTCAGGATTTACAACTGTAGGTGCTTCTAGGTATACGTACTTAAGTATTTCATCCTTACTATACAGGTTAGCAAGTCCTGGGATACCTCCTAGATGGGCACAACTACCGAAAGCTACTACGACCTTAGACTTCCTCCTAAGTAACTTAACCATCTCCTCATGTTCTGATAACCTAATACCTCCATTTATGAATGATACATCTATACTCTCATCAGGTAGTTGTTCTACATCTGATTTCTTCATATCTATAGCTACTGGCCAGAAGACTATCTCAACCTTCTCAGCAAGTTTTATGAGGTCTTCAGCTAGGTCTACAAACGCTTCCTCACAACCACCACAACTAGCACACCAATATAGAGCTACCCTAACCTTATCACTCACTACTCATCACCTCCTTAAGCCTGAGCGGACCTAACCTACGTATATGTTCGACGAAATCTGTAGCGACTCTAGCCCACCTCTCACCCTCACTAGCTGAGATCCACTCCAACCTAACCCTCTCCTCAAGACCTAACTGCTTAAGTAGCTTCTTAAGTAGGAAGTACCTCCTCATAGTCTTATAATTACCTGAGATGTAGTGGCAATCACCTGGGTGGCAACCAGTTATTAAGACTCCGTCAGCACCATCAGCTAAAGCCTTAAGCACCATCTCAGGATTCACCCTACCTGAACACATAACCTTAACAATCCTGACATTATGTGGGTATTTAATCCTTGAAGTCCCTGCTAAGTCAATACCTGCATATGAACACCAATTACATGCGAACACAACTACCCTAGGTTCGAACCTACCCTCACTCATTACTTAGCACCCCCAGCTAGTGTTGAGACTTCAGAAAGTATTTGAGTATCTGTGAAGTAGTTCTGCTGCATAGCACCTGACGGACATGTAGCAGCACATGCGCCACAACCCTTACACCTAATCATGTTGACCTTAGCAACTCTCCTCCCCTCCTTCTCCTCAATAGTTATAGCGTCGTAGGGACATACAGATGCGCAGAGACCACAACCACTACATAAGTCCTCATTAACAGTAGCTAAGTATGGTACAGACTCTACATACCCCTTAAGTAGGAATCCTATGGCTGCAGCAGCTGCTGCAGCAGCATGTGCTACAGTATCAGGTATGTCCTTAGGTCCTTGGATAGTACCTGCTAGGAATATACCGTCAGCTGTGGTTTCAAACGGTCTTAACTTAGGATGTAATTCTAATGCGAAGCCTCCAGGATCGCATGAGACCTTCAGTAACCTCCTGAGGGGTTCCCAATCCTTAGGTGGTACCACAGCTGACTCCAGAACTACTAAGTCTGCCTTAACATTAATTAACTGACCGGTGTTAGAGTCGTAGACATCGAATACTAACGACCCATCTTTATCCTCGAAAATCTCAGCAGGCCTACCCCTGATGAAGTAGACATCATCCCAACTCCTGACCTTCTGGTAGAACTCCTCAAACCCCTTACCGAATGCCCTCACATCTGTGTAGAATATAAGTACTTTAGAGTCAGGCACTGAATGCTTAATGTAGTATACATGTTTTAGAGCTGCAGCACATCCAAACCTACAACAATACTTAACATGTTTCTCATCTCTAGAACCAGCACATAATACTATAGCTACTGTCTTAGGTTCCTTACCATCTGAAAGCCTTAAGATCTTCCCCTTAGTAGGTCCGTCAGCATCTGATAACCTCTCAAGCTGTAACCCAGTAATCACATTCTTAAACTTACCGTAGCCATACTCAACCATCTTACTCATATCGTAGATCTCATAACCTATAGCAACTACTATAGCACCTACGTTTAACTCTACATACCTCTCCTTCTGCTCATAATCAATAGCACCTACAGGACATACCTTCGAACAAACCCTACAGATACCCTTAGTAAACCATAGACAGTATCTAGGGTCTATAACTGGTTTCCTAGGAACTGCTTGAGCAAATTCGAAGTATATAGCCTTCCTAAAACCTAAACCTTCATTAAATTCGCTAGGAGCCCTACCAGGGCATTTCTCAACACATAATCCACAACCAGTACATTTACTCCAGTCAACGTATGTAGGCTTCAACTTAACCTTAACTTTGAAGTCTCCAGCACTACCTGAGACATCAACAACTTCAGAATATGCGTAAATCTCAATATTTGGATGTCTAGCTACATCAACCATTAGAGGTGTTAAGATACATTTACTACAGTCAAGTGTTGGGAATGTCTTATCTAGTTGAGCCATCTTCCCACCAATACTCTGCTTCTTCTCAACTAAGTACACCTTAATACCTGCATTAGCTAGGTCTAACGCAGCTCTAATACCTGCGATACCACCACCTATGACTAGAGCTGACTTAACAACAGGTGCCTTCTCAGTAGTTATCTCGTAGAGGTGTGCTGCCCTAGCAACAGCTGCAGCTATTAGCTCCTCAGCCTTCTCCTCAGCCTTATCAGGAGTATCCTCATGTACCCAAGTAACATGCTCTCTAATATTAACCATCTGAAGTAACCATGGGTTTAAACCAGCTCTCTTAAGTACTGCTTGGAATGTAGGTTCGTGCATCCTAGGTGAACATGCAGCAACTATAACTCTATTCAAGTTATACTTCTTAATATCATCCTCAATTAATGCTTGTCCAGGTGATGAACACATGTACATGTAGTCCCTAGAAACTACAACATTAGGTAATCTACTAGCGAATTCAGCGACTTTAGCAGGGTTTATAACACCACCGATATTCTTACCGCAATGACATACATACACACCAATTCTAACATCACTCATAGAGACTCACCCCCAACCTCTCTAAAACCTCCTCTACAGGACTTAAATTAAGGTTAAGACCTAATTCCTTAGGTTTCAACCCTATAGCAAGACCGACTAACTGTGTTATATAGAACACAGGTATCGATAACGTATCATCACCAAGTTCAGCACGTATAGCTTCTTGTTTAGAGTCAAGCATTTCCATACAGTAAGGACATGAGGTGGTAGTAGCTTGGAATCCGAAATCCTTCATATTTCTTATCTTAGCAGCTGTTAATCTAAATGCATGCTTAGGTGAGTATGGTAGCATAGTAGCACCGCAACAACCACCCTTATCTGGGTAGTAACCAACCTCAGCACCTAAAGCACTTAAGATAGCGTCAAACTTCTTAGGTTCTCCAGATGGTTCTGGACGTGGTATGTCTGAAGGTCTTAACATATGACATCCTGGGTAGGAGGCTATCTTAATACCTTTAAGAGGTCTAACAACTAGGTTCTTAATCTTCTCAACACCTATGAAGTCATGTAATACCTCTATAGTATGGTATACATCAACATTAAAGTTTAGTTTAACCCCCTCACGACTCAATAACTCAGCAATCTCATCCTTAAGTACTTCATCATGTTTAAGCATGTCTTTTACCTTCCTTAACGAAGTATCACAACCGTTACATAACGCAAGTATGGGTAGTCCCTTCTTAGCAGCTAATGACAGTATCCTAGCGGACATATACACCCACCCCTTCTTATTAATACCTTTTAATGGGAAGCCACAGCAACCGGCCTCCGGAAAATCAACTAACTCAATACCTAACCTCGGCAGTACGTTACGTACTGAGATCTCATAAGCGTATTGTTTAGTTGGGATTGTACATCCTAGGAAGAGTAGGAACTTACTCATAAACACCACCGAAGAACTTCTTCAAGTTATTAACTGCCTCAACATTGATGTAGGGTTTAATAAGTTGTGGTAGTCCTAACGTAGCCCTACTATACATCTCAAACTCCTTACTTAACACCTCAATAGGTGGTGAGATATAACCTAACTCAACAACGTTCTTAGCCATCACCCTTAAATCCTCAGGTGGTTTATAACCCATAGAGATAGCTAAGTTCTTAAGAGCTATCACAACCTCAACAGGTGCTACATCCTGAGGACAGTACTCAGCACATTTCCAACACTCACTACAAGCCCATATAATACCGGAGTTTAAGAGTTCTTTAATTAACCCAAGTCTAGTGAGGGCTACTATTAAATGTGGTTTATATTCAGGCAGTACCTTAGAAGTACTACAAGCGCTAGTACACTTAGCACATTGATAACAGTATTGAGGGGTATGAGGCTTAACTAACTCAATAACATCCTTAAGTACCTTCTTATCGATTAACTTAACATCTAAAGACACAACCTCGAAGCCTCCAATAACTACTCTAGGGTCGGGTAAAAAAGTTTTTCTAATTAATTACTGTTTTCCTCATCCTCAGCAAGTTAATTTTACAAACTTCTAAATTTAATCAGTAGTAACTTAAGTTAGATTGTGTTAGTTCATAAACATTTTAAAGTTGCTAATATGTATGGTTTTAGGGTGCCGCGGTAGTATAGCCCGGTCAAGTATGCGGGCCTCTCGAGCTGTAGTTAACCTGCGTGGAGAGCCCGTGACCCGGGTTCAAATCCCGGCCGCGGCACCATTAAAACTATTAGATTATCCCTAAAACCCTCTCACAACCACTTAATACTCTAGAAGCAACTACCCAGGCCTCAAGTGGTTGCTTATATATTGAGAATATGTACTTACTACTATCGTAGACCTCCTTCCTAAAATCCCCGTGTGGGAAGCCACCGATTACTATAGGTAGTCCCTCCCTTAAAGCTGTATTACATATATCATCACAACTCCTTAATTCACCACCTTCATCAAGAGTTATTACTTTATCAAC
>JAJHRE010000010.1 GCA_020832985.1 Desulfurococcaceae archaeon
CGTACTGCCTCCTCCTAACCTCACTTAAGTCTACATCACCTAACCTCCTAAAGTTATTACTCGGTATGTAATTCCTTAACCTCCTAATGAATATACTCATTAAGTCCTCATCATCAACTAACACTATAGAGAGTCCTAAAGTCATAGAACCGTTATAAAGCCTACTACTACGTCCAGATGCTTGGATATATGTCATTATATCTGGTGACCATACCACTAACTTACTATTCCTATACTTAATCACGTAGTCATTAATTACTAACTTATCATGACCCCTTAAGTAGTCCTTAATGAAATCCTTAATAATCCCTGAAGCATTGATTATAGCATTCTTAAGCTCTAGTAACTGTCCCTCAACATCTATTAAGTTCCTTAGAGAGTATGTAAGTATTCTAACCTTCTTAGGTGATAAGTTCCTCAACCTACGTATTAAGTCCTCATAACCTTCAAACTTAAGACCTAACTTAACTAATTCGTTAGAGATGTATATGAATGTCCTCGGATTCATCAACATGTTGTCAATGTAGAATTCATTCTTGGGTATTCCGACGAAGACTGTGTTATAGATCCTTAACGGTTCGTCAAGACCTCTAGTTAGTATTCCATAATATGTAGACACACCAACAACTATATCTACCTCACCATCCCTAAGCATATCTAATGCCTTCCTCGAATTAGCTAACGCTACCTTAAAACCTGAGTTACGTAACGTATCAACTAGGTGTTTAGAGTAGTTTAGGCCTAAGTCCCTACTTACGAATACTAAAGTACCACCGACTAAGTTATTAAGTACTTCCTTAAGCTTCTCCTCACTAAATACCTCGTAAACCTCAACTAAATTCCTTAAGTAGTCAGTTATAGCGCCAACTTCAAAACCTAAGAGCTCTCTTAATATCTTAACCCTCTCACCACGTCCTCTACCAGTAGCACTAGCAATTAATAACTGACCTAAACGACTGTAGTCTATAGATTTAACCAAGTTTAAAGTGTTTTGGTAGAGTTCATCCCTAAGCTTACTGACTAATTCCTCATTCCCTGAGTACTTAGCAAATACTAACTCACTCTTAATACTGACTAACTTCTTAGCATAACTAATGGATTCATCACTAACCCCTATACACTTCAGTATTAAGTCAACTATAGATGATCTCTTTAACAGTGCGTCGAAGTCATCAACAACGACTAAGTTAAGTCTTAAGTTACTTATTAAGTCCTTATTCCTATGGATGAAATTATGTGTTAACACAGTTATGAAATTACTTGTTAGATCCCCACTCTTAACGTTATCTGAGTTGTAGAGTTTTATGTTGAAGGAGTTAAAACCACTTAATAATCTGTAGATATGATTCATTAACTCCCTAGTAGGTACTACATAGAGTACACTACCACCGTTAACAGCCCTATATAAAGAGTAAATGAGTAATAATGTTGTCTTACCAACACCTGTCGGAGCTATCAAGGCAAAACTCTCATTAGATAACATCCTTCTAGCCCAAGACCTCTGAATAGACCATAACCTCTTACCACATACGTTATTGAAAAACTTATCAAACTCCTCTAACTCCTCCTCAACACTTAAGAAACTTAAGTACTTACCAATCCTTTGAGAATTAAGTAATTGCTCCTTAATAAAAGACCTACTATATGATGAGTTTAAGTCTGTATTCGGTATACAGTCCTTACATAATAGCCCTAACCTCATTCTAAACTCGTCAATCTCACCACCACAGTTCGGGCATAAACCACTGTATACTAGCATTCGATAACCCACTTACTTGGCTATAAGTCTTAGATATCTTATTAAAGCTTCTCACTAATTAAGTCTCTAAGATAGGACGTCAGTACTTACTATAGTACGTAGTGTTTATATTCTGAGTAAGTACTCTAGTTTTAATGTAGGTAGTGATGGTCAGGAAATACATATTCGTTACTGGTGGTGTACTCTCAGGTTTAGGTAAGGGAGTTACTACAGCATCTATAGGTTTAATACTTAAGAGTTTAGGTCTTAATGTAACAGCTATTAAGATAGACCCATACGTAAACGTTGACGCAGGTACTATGAATCCTTACATGCATGGTGAGGTATACATAACTGAGGATGGTGGTGAGGTAGATTTAGATATAGGTCATTATGAGAGGTTCTTAGGTATTAACCTGTATAAGAGGAATAACATAACTACTGGTAAGATATACTTAAGAGTTATAGAGAGGGAGAGGAGGGGAGACTTCCTAGGTCAGACAGTCCAGATAATACCTCACGTAACTGATGAGATTAAGGAGGAGATCAGGTCTGTAGGTAAGGATCAAGGTGCTGACGTAGTGTTGGTTGAGATTGGTGGTACTGTAGGTGATATAGAGGGTTTACCGTTCTTAGAAGCTGCTAGGCAGATGAGGCTTGAGGAGGGGGTTAATAACACCTTATTCATACATGTAGTACTAGTACCTAAACTCACAACTACTGGGGAGTTAAAGACTAAGCCAGCACAGCATAGTGTTCAGGAGTTAAGGAGGATAGGTATCCAACCAGATGTTATAGTTGCTAGGTCTTCAGAACCCTTAACAGATGAGGCTAGGAGGAAACTAGCTCTATTCACTAACGTACCTTATAACGCAGTATTAAGTAACTACGATGTTGAATACGTTTATGAAGTACCTATAATACTTGAGAATCAAGGACTTTCAAGAATACTTATTGAGAGATTAGACTTAAAAGTAGTCAACAGTAAACCTCAACTAGATACATGGTTAGAATTCATAAATAATTTAAAACATTATGAAAAGGAGGTTAAGATAGCTTTAGTAGGTAAGTATACATCACTTAAGGATAGTTACTTAAGTATTATAGAAGCTTTAAAACACTCATCAGCTAAGTTACGAGTTAAGACAGTACTTAAGTGGGTTGAAGCAACAGATATTGAGAGAGGTATTATCGATGTGAATGACTTAGTGAACGACGTTGTAGGTGCTATAATCCTACCTGGATTTGGGAGTAGAGGTGTTGAGGGGAAGTTAAGAGCTATTAAGACCTTAAGAGAGTCTGGGATACCTACATTAGGAATTTGCTTCGGACTTCAGTTAATGGTTGTTGAATTTGCGAGGAATGTATTAGGGTTGGTTAATGCACATACAACTGAGGTAGATCCTAACACACCTCACCCAGTAGTAGACCTATTAGAGTCTCAGGAAGGGGTCATATATAAGGGTGGGACTATGCGTTTAGGTAGTAGGCCGATAAAGTTAGTTGTAGGTACTAAGGCTTATGAGATCTATAAGTCAGAGGTAGTATATGAGAGACACCGTCATAGATACCAAATAAATCCGAAGTATATAGACTTATTCGAGTCTGAAGGCTTTATAGTGAGTGGTTATAGTGATGAAGGTTTCCCAGAGATAATGGAGTACAAAAACTCTAGGTTTTACCTAGGAACTCAAGCACATCCAGAGTTTAAGAGTAGGCCTCTAGCACCTTCACCAATATTTACAGAATTTATAAGGTCTCTACTTACTCAATGAACACACTAACCCACTACCCTACCCTCAATAACTAACATAGTAGTTGTTGACTTAACCTTAGGTATACGTCTTATCCTATTTATGATGATCTCACGAAGCGCTTCATGAGTTTGTGCCTCAACCTTAACAACTATATCGTAGATCCCGTAAACCTCATAAACTTCCTTAACCCCTTCAATCTTACTCAATATCTGAGCTACTTCATTCTCAGACCCTATCTCAGTATTAATTAACACTATAGCTACAGGCATACAACCACCAAATTCTACTATTTTAAATAACTAATAAAAATACTTTAACTATTCTAACACTTCCGAAGTTAGGGAAGTGTTTAACTGTAAGAGTTAATAATTTATAAAGTGTTTTGAAGTTTTAGTAGTGGTGGGTAATGACGATTAAGGTTGAGAAGTTAAACGATAAGGAGTTAATTATTAAGTTAGTTGGTGAGGACCACACATTAGGTAATTTAATATCTAAGTACGCATTGAAACATCCTAATGTTCAGATGGCTGCATACTCTATAGACCATCCATTAGTTGGATCTCCTAAGATAGTGTTAGTAACTGATGGTTCTAAAACACCATTAGAAGTACTTAAGGAGGTACTATTGAGGATTATTGAAGATGCTGAAGGAGTGCTTAAGATTAGTGAGGACTTACTGAGTAAATGATTAAGGATGAAGTAAGAGTATTAGTAGTTCATTACCTTAGTAGTGATTTACTCATATACCTAGTTTTAAGAGGTGTTAAGGGGGTAGAACACTTAGGTTTAATTAACGGCAGTTTTAACGACTTAATCAACTACCTCAGTAGTACTAACTTGATGGATGAAGTTAGGTATATAGTATTACCAGGTAATGAGGTATTTAGAGTGTATGGTCGTGACCGTACATTAAGTAAAGTATCTAATGATGAGTTAAGTTCCTTAACAAATATAATTGCTGAGGGTAGGAGGGTATTAAATATGGTTGCTGATGAGTTAAAGTTTATAACGACCCTATCTAAGAATACGTTTAAGGGGTGTATAGCCGATGGTTGAGTTCTGCCCTAAGTGTGGGAGTTTGTTAGTACCTCAGAAAAGTAGTGATTCGAAGACCGTCCTAGTATGTCGTAAATGTGGTTTTAAGAAGACTACAGATACAGGTAATAAATACATGTTAAGCCAGAATATCAAACATGTTGAGCAGGATAAGATATTGATTATAGAGAATACTGAAGCTGCTAGGACTTTACCTAAGGTTAAAGGTCATGTGATATGCCCTAAATGTGGTAATGATGAAGCATACTACTGGATATTACAGACTAGGAGGAGTGATGAACCACCGACTAGATTCTATAGATGTACTAAATGTAATCACGTATGGAGAGAGTATGAGTGATTAATCTTAACACACAGTTAAAACTTCCTCAACCTAATATAGAGAATACTACTCTTAGGTATTATGAAGCCCTTATCCTCAACCCTAATACCTAACTCATACCTTGAAATCTTCATAAGCCTACCAACTAACCTCCTATTATTAATTAATAATACCTCAACATCAAATCCTATGAAGTCTGAACCTATTAATGAATCCTCCAACTCATCACTACGTTCTCCATGAAGGTCTACAGCACCTACCTCTATGTAATTAATACCGTGTCTAAACACTATGTATAGATCCTCCCTTACTAGTAATCCTAACTCATACCTAGAAACATCATCTATAACTCCCTCAAGCTCATCACCATTAACTAAAGATATCTTAACAACCATACCTCTAAACCTACTATCTACTATATTATCCCTTACCGGCAACTAATCAACACCTAATAAATTACTGGATTAAACATTAATAAGTGAAACCTACTCATACCTTAACGCCTCTACAGGAACCATCTTAGACGCTTTCCACGCCGGTAATATCCCACCAGCTATACCGACAAGTAATGAGAGGCTTAAAGCTCTTAGTATAAGCCATACAGTAATCTTAGGTTCTGAAATCACTGTCCAAGAACCTACTAGTCTTAGAGGTCTATAAGCTATGAAGTAAGACCCCACAACACCGCTGGTAATACCTACAACAACACCTACTATAGTCATAAGTATTGATTCGAAGAGGAAGAGAATTAATATATCATTACTACTATAGCCTAAAGCTTTAAATATACCTATCTCTCTAGTCCTCTCAACAACTGATGTAAACATTGTAGACATGATGCCTGTGAAGGCGACTGCGAAACTAATTGACGATACTGTGAAGAGTAGGTTGTTGAGTACGTTTATTATGTTAGTTACTGTCTTAGCTATCTCCTTAAGCGATACTATATCAACATTATCCCCATACATATTCTTAATATCATTAACTAAGGAGTCAACTAATTCAGCACTCTTAGCTATTATGAATATACCTGAGTAGTCTTTCAACCCTAGTAACGACTTACCTGCCTGAAGTGGTAGGAATATCGATGCGTCAGGATTTACAGGGAATACCGTACCGTAGGGTGATAAAATACCTGAAATCCTGACTGAGACTGTCTTCAGTACTAACTTATTATCCTTCATCTCAGCCACATATACTGTTAAGGAATCACCTACATTATAGTACTTAACCCCTGATTTAGTGGTAACTATGTCATTACCGACTACAGATGACGTATACAGTGTTGGAGGGGGTATAGAACCCTCAGCTATCTTAGCTCCGACTATGATTTTATTAAGTAGGTTTAAGTCTAATGCATAGATAGTTACTATGACTGTACTACCGTCAGGCTTCCTTAGTTGACCCCTACTCTGAAAGAATGGAGTTATAGATTCAACAGTAGGTAATACCTTCAACCTATCGACGTCGTAATCACCTAATCTATAATTTTTAGATGGGAATATAACTACTGTATTCTGACCTAATGCCTGTAACTGACTGACTATGGTATCCATATAACCCTCAGTAGTACCTATAATAGCTACCATAGCTGCTGGGCCTATAGCTATACCTAAAATAGTTAGTGCTGACCTTAACCTCCTCTCTCTTAATGCGTTAAAAGCTAACCTAATAATATCAAGTATGTTGAGCACTCCTCCTAACCCTCCTCTTAAACCATAGTAGGTAAAACACTGTAGTAGCTATTACGAAGGATATAACACCTACTAATACGTATACGTTAGGTATTATAATTAGTGGTTGTGGAGTTACTTGCTCTTTAGATACGTTACTTACAACAACTATCCTATACAGGTATTCACGAGTTCTTAAGTTATAGAATACGTCGTAGTACTTAATCAACACCTTAACACTGTAGTTACCTGGTTCTACATCCTCCCTCACAGTACCTCTCAGTGATATAGGTACTTGAGAGTTAGGGTCTATATTACCTATATAGTACTCATCAGCACCATATAACACATCGGAAATTAATTGTGCTGAGACGTGACGTAATGGTCTCTTACCCTCATTAACTATAGTTGCTGAGTACGTCACCATACTACCATTACTAACTACTTCAGGGGATATTTGAGGACTTAATAACTTAATAACCTCAATACCTTTAACAACAACTGTTGATGATATATTTAGATTATACAGCCTACCGTTGAAGTCTTGGAAGACCATAACTAGTACTAACGGGTATGGACC
This sequence comes from Desulfurococcaceae archaeon, assembly GCA_020832985.1. Classification (GTDB taxonomy): domain Archaea; phylum Thermoproteota; class Thermoprotei_A; order Sulfolobales; family NBVN01; genus CAZZLT01. The sequence goes on from JAJHRE010000010.1 coordinate 7,127, forward strand.
TTCAACAACATCTGGATTCGCTACTGCGTTAAAACTTAATACTACTGATGACCTACCATTAACTACATCTACATGTTTTATCGGGTCTGCTATACTTATACCGGGGTAAGGTGATACAGCAACCACTACTAAGTTAAATACTTGTGAATCACCTAAGTTAGTAACATTGAATTTAACCCTACTTAAACCACTACCAGCTACGACCTCATTCTCTACAGGTTCTACCATTATAATTCTAAACTTATTACCTATGTAGAGTTCCCCCGAAATATAGAACTCTTGAACAGTATTCCAGTGGTCTAAGAAGTTTACGTGAATACCTATACGAGGTTCTGAATCAATAACATCTAAAATCCTAACCGGGACATCTACGAAGATTATATCACCTTGGGTTATACTGGGGGTTACTGTTTGAGGATATAGACCGCTTATGTAGGGTATTAAAGCAGGTTGTAACGATTGAGCATAAGGTATCGAGATTACTGAGGAGTTATTAGGTAATGCATAAACACCTTTAGGAAGTTCTAACTTTAGTACTAAGCCGTTTAAGGTAGGTATTTCCTCACACCTCAGTATAATCCTCAATAAACCTACATCACCTACAGATGGTGTCATGTTAACCCAGTAAATACCTACTAACTTCATAGTGTTTGAGATATTACTTACGTAGATGGTGAAGTTATGAGTATCCCTCAACCTAATTCCATAACCTCCTGTCTGAACTATATAGTCAAGTACTAACTTCCCGAAGTAACTACCAGGTCTTAAGTCATTGCCTAATCTAACATTGAATGTGAGGTTGAATTGCTGATATGCTTGGAGAGGTCCTGGGTAGTAGGCCTCACATCTAGGGTCTTCACATATGAAGCCCTTAGGGAGTTCTAAATTAGCTATTACTGATGAGATTGTGTGAGGTCCTAAATTAGCTAATCTCATATTCAATACAGCCTTATCACCTGGATATGCTGGCCAATTATTACTCCAGTTAGCCCATACTAGATAGAGTCTTAACTCCCTAGGATACTCACCTACAGATATATTAATATCAACTACCTCCGTCTTACTTAAGTTGACTATATTGAAGTAAGTTACATACTCAACACTTAATATCGATTTATAAGTATCAGGACTTACATCAACATCTATATCTATATAAAATCTTAAAGTGCATGAGGCCCCTCTCTCAATCCTATCACATGAGGGCCTACTACTTGGGTAGGTTAGTTTAAACCCCTTAGGTAACTTAATATCAGCTATAACTCCAGTAGCTACGTCCTTACCAACATTAACTAACTCTACAGTAAGAGGTAGTAATTTATCACCAGGTAACGCTATTCTAGGATTGTTAATATCACCCCACTGAACTATAGAGACTTTCAACATAGCTCCGAAAGATTTAGGATCCCAGACCCTTAGCTCAGAGGTTAAATTTCTCTCACTAACAATATCTGATTTCCCAACTCTAATTAAGTACTTTAAAGTTAGGTTGAACCCGTACGTACCTGGACTCAGATCCTCAGCTATATCTAGTGTTAACTGTAGAGAACATGTTGAATATGCTGGTATCCCATTAAAACAGTTACCGTTAATGCTAGTCAAGTTAATACCTCTAGGTAGTGATATGTGGGGCTTTACCAAACTTACTGGGTACTCATCCCAATTAGATAACGTTATCTCTAATACCTCCCCACGACTTCCTGGGAATGCTACACCGTAGTTATTAGACCAACGTATGTTTGAGATATCGATCTTATCACTTACATCTAGTACTGGTAAGCTGAAGTTTAGTTCTTGGGAAACCCTTATTAAACTACCATCAACACTTACTGAGTAATTAATTATTAATTTAAACATGTAAATCCCAGGCTTTACTGTACGGTCTATAACTACGTTACCTACAGTTATCCTTAGTAGTGAGCCTGGGGATAACCTACTATTATCTGTGAAGTTAACTTCATTACTACCGTAAATATCTGTAAACCCGTCAGGCATTATCAACTTACCGTTTAACCCGTAAACATCATTAGTACCTACGTTAAGTAGGACTATACTTACGTCAGCTTTCGAAGTATTTGGATATGCTGGTAGTGGTTCATCACTACCCCAATAAGCATTAACTACCTCTAAACTCCTTAAGTAATCCTGTGATACTGTTAGGAAGACCTCAAACACCTGCGTTATATTAGTTGTTAATCCGTAAAGCTCTACTTGATAGTTAATAATTAATGTAGAGTTGTACGAGCCTTCACCAACCCCTACTTCAATACCGTTAAATCTTAACTCTATTAAGTCTCCCTGCCTATAACTTGAACTCTCTATAGCTACTGTAACATTGTTATAACCTCTACATCTAAACCCTTCAGGTAGTTCTAGAGTTGCATATACATTACGTATGACTACGTCATCCTTAACCCTTAAGTAGAACGTTATCCCTAAATCCTTAAACCCTGAAGGTGCTGTAGTCCTTAAACCACTACTACTTACCCAGTAATAATCGATTAGTTCTGAAGGTGTTTTAGGTAGTTCTGAAATTATCATAGGTACGTATAACGTAGCACTGTACTCTACACCACCTACTAACACATAAGTTAATCTTAGTTCTCCTGTGTATACCCCAGGACTTAAACTATCTGATATGTTCAAGTTGTTAAACTCTAATACTACACTATCATACCTCCCTAAACTCACATCTAACTCTAGATAAGCAGTTCTAAATCCTTCAGAATACGTTAGAATCCCTCTAGGTAGGCATAATTCAGCGTAGATCTTAGAAACTGTACTACTACCTAAATACATTAGTACTACGTAGTAAGTTATTTTAGAACTACCTGGGTAAGCCCTACTCGGATTATTTAGAGACCTCCAACCGTAGCCAATTACCTTAAAATCCTCTGGTGAGGCTCTAATAACTACGTTATAATTTTGTAAAATATTGATGAGTAGGAGTATTGTTAGTAGAGTAGCTACTGCCTTACTAGCCTTAGCTACTACTCTAACCACACAACTGCACCAACTACTAAAGGTGTTGAAGTAATTAAGAGTTTTACTAGTTAATTATAAGAGATTACTGTAAAACCTTCTCACCTATGATAGTTCCATCCCTTATGAATATCATCTTCTTAGCTATTGATGCTACGTTAGGATCATGAGTTACTATAATCACTGTATGACCTAATTCATTAAGTTTTTTAAGAGTGTTAAGTACGACTTCAGCCGACTTACTATCTAATGCTCCAGTAGGTTCATCACATAGTAAGATCCTTGGATTAGTTACTAAGGCCCTAGCAATAGCTACCCTCTGTTGTTGACCACCACTTAGCTGTGTAGGTCTTTTATTCAACCATGAAAACTCACACCCAGATTTAAGCATAGCTTCCTCAATCATTTTCCTACGTTTTTCACGAGGTATACCTAACTTAATTAAGGGTAACTCTATATTCTCCTCAATAGTCATACGGTTTATGAGGTTATACTGTTGGAATATAAACCCTATCTCCTTATTCCTTAGTTTTGAAAGTTCTTCATCACTTAACGTAGTAGTATCTACACCGTTTATAAATACCTTACCAGTTGTCGGCCTTTCTAAAGTACCCATCACATATAGTAGGGTTGTCTTACCATGGCCTGAAGGACCCATAATAGATATGAAGTCCCCTCTATAGACTACTAAATTTATATCTCTAAGAGCCCAGGTCTTAACACCGCCAGAGCTTATATAGACCTTACTGACGTTTACTAGCTTTATTACCTCATCAACCATACCGTTAAGAACCAAAAACTCTTGCTACTCAACCTTAAATGTATTACCCTACTCACCACCTTCCTCACCACTACCCTCCTCCTCACGCATCAAGTCCAAGAAGATCTCGTAGTATTCCTCCTTCTCTTGCTCGTACTCCTCCTTAGACCTAAACCTCCTACCACCCTCACTAACTATAGACGTAGTCTTAACTTTAGAGTCCTTAGCAACGGGTTTAGATACTGTCATAGTATAACCTTCCTTAACCTTAATAACCTCCTCATAACCACACTTACTACACTTTAATACTTCTTTAGACCCCTCCTTCTTAGGGAGGAGTAACGCACCACATCTAGGGCAAAACTTCATTACTGTCTCACAAATGTGAGTGTAGGATTCAGGTTAATAAACATTTGCTTCTGATGTAGGTATCAGCTTCTGGTGTCTCTATCATCTAGAGAGTCAAAGGTAATACCGCTCATCACAACCTCACTAACTACTTTATCAACCCATTTTTTATTCTTATAATATACGTATAATTCGTAAATCCTAATAGCTCTTGAGGAATCAAGACATTTAACCTGTACTTCAGAACCATCTACCAGCTTACCTACTATTTTAGAGAGTTCATGATTATTTGAGCTAGTACATGGAGATAGCTCGAGATTAACTACGAATCCATTAAGTATTAAACCCTCAAGTTCTAAAGGAGTTACCTCCTTCATCCTCATCCCCTGAAGTAATCTTAATACTTACTTCAGTTAAATTCTTTCAAAAAGCAGTAGTGTTAGGTGCTATAATGAAGGTATTAGTAGTAACTAGTACGTCAGCCTACGAATTAGCTAAGGAGGTTGTTAACTCTATTGTAGGGCGTGAGGTAAGTGTACTTAGGTTAGGATGTCCTATAGCTTCATTAATGACTACACAGTACCTAGCTGAAGAATTACTTAAACATGTTGGTGATATTAAGGGTAGGTATGATTACGTAATAGTTCCTGGATTAGTTATAGGCGATGTAACTTCATTAAAGGAAATAACAAATAGTGAAGTTATTAAAGGTCTAGATACTTAGGTGATTTACCAGACGTTATAAAGCTTCTTGAGTTAGGTGTTAAGTTCTCTATTAAGGTACCGGCTGATGATATAGTTAAGGAATACTTATTAAGTAGTTATAAGTTGAGGTTGGAGGAGGTCTTCAAACACGCTAACTACGTATTCAGTACCGGTAATATTAGGATACTGTTAAGACCTCCACCTCAGGTAGTAGTGTATGAGGTTATGATTAGACATGATGATAGGTTGGAGGTCATCTTCAAACAGGTTAAGAGAGCTATTGAGTTAGATATTGATATAGTGTTTCTAGGATCATCACTAAATCATAACGTCTCTACCAAGGTCTTGAAATCATTGATTAGTAGGATTAAGTCTGAGTTAGGTAGGCTGTAAGTATTGATGCGAGGTCTATAGATTTCATTAACGTATTAGGTGATGAACTTGATTTAATAATGAACTTAGACTTAAATACCCTTAATCAATTAGGGAGCCCTATAAGGATAAAGCTATAGTACTAACACCTAATGATAAATCAACACCAAGCTCAACAATAGACTCCTTAATTAAGACTATTAAAGTATTTACTGATGCAGGTTATTCTAAAATAATTGTAGACCTGTTGTTGAGACTCCACAGTTAGGTCTTTCTGAGAGTTTAGTCAATTACTACTACGTAGTTAAGGAGTTGAACTATCCGATAATGATGGGGTTATCCAACGTTTATGAATTGATAGATGCAGATACACATTCGGTGATAGCGTTGTTAACATTTATAGCTATGGAGTTAGGTGTTAGTGTCTTACTAGTTACTGAGGAGAGTAGGAAGAGCATTAACGCTGTTTATGAAGTTGTTAAAACTCGTGATATGGTGTATAGAGCATATATTAGGAAATCCCATCCGATAGATACAGGTATAGACCTACTAGTAATTAAGGAGAAAAGATATAGAGGTATTAAACCACCTACAACTTGTCTTAAAGAGTATGTAGTATCTGATAAGGTCATACCTAGTTGATGAATTCTACTTCAAGATCTACGTTGATGAATAATCTAATGAGATAGTAATTGATGTACATGATATAAACTCTAACGAATGTATTAAGAGGTATGCTGGTAAAGACCCGCTATCAATATGTAGGGTAGTTACTAAGGACTACCCAACAATATCTAATGAACACTTCTCATACTTAGGTTATGAGTTATGTAAAGCTGAGATAGCTTTAAAGTTTAGGAGGAGTTATATTTAGGACTCACTACTATTTAGTTAGTGGTTTAGTTAATGTATAGAAAAAGTTATAAGCGGAGGTATGTTATATTAAGTGGTGTAGCTCATGACTATAACAACTAGAGATGTAACGGTTCGTAAAGTAGTAGGTAAGAAAACAGTTAAGGATAAGGTATACACATACACGTACTACACATTACCATTAAACCTATACATACCTAAGAACGTCGTTGAGAGGTGGGGTACTGAATTCGTAATTGAGAAAGATGATGAGAAAGGAACTATTATAATAAGACCTAAGAAACAGACTACGTAGTATGACAACAAATAAAAACTATATCATTAGGGAGGTTATAATTTCTAGTGACTGTAAGTTGAAGAAGGTGGTACTTAGACGTAAAACTCCTTTAGAGATAATCTCAATACTTCTTCAACTAATACCTACTGGTTACGTCACAACTTATAAGGCGTTGGCTAAAGCACTCAATACTAACCCACGATATATAGGTTATCTGCTTAGGATGAATGATAATCCTATAGTAGTACCATGTCATAGAGTTGTTAAAAGTGATGGTAGTTTAAGTGGGTATACCTTAAGTAGTCGTAGTCTTCCTAAGTTTAAGGAGAAACTATTAAGAGTTGAGGGTGTTGAGGTGGTTAATGGTAGAGTACCTAGGGATTATATTATAGGTAGTATAGATTCCCTGATTAAGGACTCGTTATAGGTGGTTTAAGGTATGTACGACTTTGAATGGATTTTAATGAGGAGGATATCCCCTGATACTTGGAGTAGTAGGGTTTTAGAGAGGCTTAAATGGTATTACGAAGTAATGATTGATAGGAAACCAGCTAAGTTCTTAATCTGTAGGAAGGTAGGTTTAGGTGACTCCTCATTAAGTGGATACACGTATGAGGAGTTACTTGACATACATAACAGACTATCTAACGAGTTTAAGAAGTTGTTTGAGGATGTTAGATATGATAAGTTAAGTCTGAAGGAGTTTAAGAGGTTAGAAGAACCTAAGACTACATATTTAGATGTTAAGATAGAGCTAGTCAAGAGGATATTACGTAGTTGTAGTTTATGTGAGTGGCGTTGTGGTGTTAATAGGTATGAAGTTAAGGGTATTATGTGTAGATTAGATACTAGGACATATGTATCGAGTTATTTCCTACATGTGGGTGAAGAACCTCAACTAATACCTAGTGGGACTATATTCTACGGTAGCTGTAATTTTAGATGTGTATTCTGTCAAAATTATGAGATCTCTCAAGTAAGACCTTACGACGGTATTGAAGTTAATCCTAAGGAACTCTCACTAATACAGAAATACCTACGTGAGAGTGGTGCTAAGAATATAAACCATGTTGGTGGGGAACCAACACCTAACCTCCTCACGATATTAGAGTCGCTTAAGTTACTCGATGTTAACGTCCCACAATTATGGAATAGTAATCTATACTTAACCACGCAATCATTAACTATACTCTTAGACGTTATAGATATATGGCTACCTGACTTTAAATACGGTAATAACGTATGTGCTCAGAGACTCTCTAAGGTTAAGAACTACTTCGATATAGTTAGTAGGAATCATAAGATCATATGTGAGAATAAGGACCCAATAATCATTAGACATTTAGTAATGCCTAACCATGTAGAATGCTGTAGTAAACCTATCTTAGAGTGGATAGCTAGTAACTGCCCACATGCATTAGTCAATATAATGGATCAGTATAGACCTGAGTATCTAGTAATAACTAAAGCTGAAGAATATCGAGATATTGCTAGGAGACCATCACATAAGGAATTAGAGGAAGTATACGAATACGCTAGAAAGTTAAAGATAGCTTTTGAGGAGGTTAGTAAGTAGGTATATTTTAATAGTGGTTAATAATTAATAATATTTTGGGCGGGGGTGCCCGAGCTAGGTCAAAGGGGTCGGGCTCAGGACCTCATGTGAGAACCCCGATGGCGTAGGCCTGCGTGGGTTCGAATCCCACCCCCCGCACTTACTAATTAAGTCACTCCCACTCTATAGTTGATGGTGGTTTATTAGTTATGTCGTAAACAACTCTCACAACTTCAGGTATTTCATTAACTATCCTAGTAGCTATCTTCTCAAGGAGTTCATAAGGTATCCTCGCAAAGTTTGCAGTCATAGCATCCTTACTCTCAACAATCCTTACAGCGACTACATACCCGTAAGCTCTAGCATCCCCCTTAACCCCTGTAGAGAGTGTGTTAGTTAGGACTGCGAAGTACTGCCATAAACTCTTATGAAGTCCAGCCCTCTCTACCTCCTCCCTAACTATCTTATCAGCTTTCCTAACTATCTCAACTTTTTCCGGTGTAACCCCACCTATAATCCTTACAGCTAACCCTGGTCCGGGGAATGGTTGCTTATGAACTACTTCATCAGGTAGTCCTAACCTCTTAGCTACCTCCCTAACCTCATCCTTATAGAGGTCTGCTAAAGGTTCTACAATCGCCTTAAACTTAATCCTCGACGGTATCCCAGCTACGTTATGATGACTTTTTATCCTATCAGATAACCTCCTAAACCCAGACTCTATCCTGTCTGGGTATATAGTTCCTTGGATTAAGTACTCAGCACCTACACGCTCAGCTACCTCCTCAAAAACCCTAATGAATTCCTCACCTATCACCCTCCTCTTAACCTCAGGGTCTACAATACCTTTAAGTCTATTGAAGAATCTCTCCTTAGCATCTACTATCACGAGGTTTATATCCATCCTCCCGAAGAACTCCTTCACAAACTCTAAATCACCATCCCTTAAGAATCCGTGATCCACGAACACAGCAGTTAATCGCTTACCAATGGCCTTCATAGCAATTACAGTAGCAACTGTCGAATCAACACCACCACTTAAAGCTATAACAGCCTTACCATCACCTACAACGTCCTTCACATAATCTATAGCTCTTTTAATGAAATCCCCTAACTCCCAATTCTGCTGACAACTACATACCTTAAAGATGAAATTCCTTAACAACAACATACCGTTCTCCGTATGTATAACTTCTGGATGCCATTGAACGCCGAAGATAGACTTATTCTTATGTCTAAATGCAGCTACTGGACAGTTATCAGTATATGCAAGCACCTCAAACTCCTCTGGAAGAGTATATACAGCATCACTATGACTCATCCATACCCTCTCCCTACTATTTAAACCTTCTAAAACACCTACTGGTTTAACTATGTTAACGTACGTTATACCATACTCACCACGTTCTGCAGGCTTAACAACACCACCGTACATATAGGCTAGGAGTTGATGCCCGTAACATATACCTAGAACCGGTAGGCCTAACTCTAAGATCCTCTTATCAATCTTCGGTGAGTCCTCCCTATAAACACTTAAAGGACCCCCAGAAAGTATTAAACCCTTAATATTGAGTCTCTCACTTAAGTTAATGATATCCTCAACTGTAGCGTCGTATGGGAGTATTTCAGAATATACCTTATTCTCCCTAACCCTCCTAGCTATTAAATGACTATACTGACTCCCAAAATCAAATATTAGTATAGTGTCAGGCCGCATAACCAACCCTTCAGAGAATGAAGTTACTTAAATGTGTTAGTTACTGCTTTCCTGATCTTCATATAACTCAACATAGATTCTAGCCTTAAGCTTCTCAGAAGATATTGCAGGGATTTTATCACCTAAGTCTAAAGCAAAGACTATCTGATTACCTAAGGAATCCTTAAACTTAATCTCAGCAACGTACGAATACTTAATACCACCTTCTAAAGCCTTCATCAAGTTCTCATATATTCTAGACATAGCTAGCTGAAATGAGACTGGATTTGAGAGGTCTTCAAGATTTAAACGTATTTGAGCAATATTAAGCATTACCCTCTGGATCCTTGCATCACCGATAAACTCGCCTTGCAGTACCATAACACATACCTAATTAAACTAGTTAGTAAAGTACTAATAAATTAATGTATGTATCACCAAATCCTAAATACCGTGGCTAACACACCTAACATACCTACTACAATGACAGCTAGTAAAACATCTAACTTAAATCTATAAACCATAATTATGAAGAGTAATGTTAAGATTAAGAGTAATACTAGTTGATGAGGTGCGTTCAACGTCATGAAAGTATTACGGAATACCGAATATGTTGAGAATGAGAATAAGCCTATCACAACCGCCTTCAAACCGTTAATAAACCCCCTAACATAGATATTATCAATATAGTATGAGAGGCCGTAAGCTATAAGGAGTATCACCACGTATGGAGGTAGGACAACGGAAAACGTCGCTATGATAGACCCTAAAACCCCAGCTACTTTATAACCTATGTACGTAGCTGCATTTAAAGCTATAGGCCCTGGAGTAGATGCTGCAATAGCTACTAACCTACTAAACTCCTCCTCACTTAACCACTTAGAATCCTCAACAAATTCCTTCTCTAGTAGGTTAATTATTGACCAACCACCACCGAATCCAATCGTACTAATTTTTAAAAACTTAATCATTAACTCCAGATATACACCTACATCAACCATATTTACTACCAAATTACTTGCTAAAAAATTACTTATTAAGTGATCTTAAAATAAGCTCTGAAATATCTAGAACCTCTAGCTCTAACCCCTTACCCCTAACAGCAGTATTTAACTGAACCTCACAGCTAGGACATGCAGTAACTAATACCTTAACACCATTAGGTACATCATTTAATCTATTTAACGCAATATTAGAACTCTTATCAGCGTCTAGAGCTAGGTATAGTCCTCCACCTCCGCAACAGTTACTTTCTAGTTGGTTTCCTCTCATCTCAACTAGTTTTAGTCCTTGAATACTTCTTATTATTTCTCTAGGTTCTTTAAATACCTTCATATGTCTACTTAATTCACATGGGTCGTGGTATGTTATTGTTTCTTCTAGTTGTAGTTTAGGTAGTTTTCCTTCCTTCATCAACTCATACAACCACTCAACTATATGATAAACCTTAATACTTGATTTAATACCTAACTCTCTAGCCTTATCTCTTAAAGACCTAGTACATGCTGGACACGTAGTGATGACAACACCAGCACCACAACCCTCTAAAGACCTTAAAGCCTTACTAACCTGAGACCTATAACCAACAACATCACCAGCTAAGTATAGAGGCCAACCACAACAAGGCTCAGAATCAATAACTGCAACATCACCGACTAAAGACTTAATAAGTTCGTATGCTGCTAATGCAGAATCAGGTCTTCTAATAGATGTAGTACATCCAGCCCAGTAAACAACCCTACCCTTAGTAGGTGGTTTCTCAGGTAGGTAATCAATCCACATAGCCTTAATAGAAGGATCTACATTATATGGGTTATCAGTACTGACTATACTCTTAATTAGGTTACCAATTACGTCTAACACTATCCCGTTCTCCGTAAGAAGAGTCCTACCTATTAAGTATGCTTCTGTGAGTTCTAGACCTGATATACATTTTATTGAACAGTATCCACAGAGTGTACAGTATAGTCTACGGGCTAAATACTCTCTCGGTTTTAGAAGTCCCTCGTAAAGTCCTTGAAGTAGGAGTATCCTCCCCCTCGGACCATAGGTCTCAATATGGTCACTTACCTTAAGTACTGGGCATACAGCTTTACAGAATCCACATTTCTTACATGACTCTATATATTCGCTTAACTTACTTGTTAAGTCCTTACTACTCATCACGAACACCCTAATCAAACAGTTTTCCAGGGTTTAGAATCCCTTTAGGGTCGAATAACTTCTTAATACCCTTCATCAACTCTAAAGCATACTCACTCCTACGTACTTTAAGTTCCTTCACAAGTAAGTACTTCTTCTGCATACCGATACCATGCTCTGCAGATACTGAGCCACCTAACTCAAGAGCTACTAATGCTATCTCATCATTAGCTTTATAACCCCTCTCCCATTCATCACCTGATGTTGAGTGTAATCCGGTGAATGTATGTAGATTCCCGTCACCTGCATGACCAACAGCAGCTATAGGTAGCTCATACTTCTTCGAGATATCCTTAATAGCTTTAACTATGTTAGGTAGTTTAGATAGCGGTACGCATACATCGCCTATAATCACTACTGGATATAACCTCGATAATGCTGGGTATGCACCCTTCCTAGCCATGTATATACGGTTCATCTCATCAGGGTCTGTAGCTACGTCAATCCTAAACGCGTTATACTCCTTAAAAATACCTTTAAAGGTATTGATATATCTGTCAATAGCTTCTGGAGGACCGTCTACATCAGCTAGGACTGCAGCGTTAGCTTGAGGTAGCCCTAACTTGTAGACAGAATCTACAGCCTGTAATGTGATGTCGTCCATGAACTCTAAGATCAGCGGGTTTAATCCTCTACGTCTGATGGTGAATATAGCTTTAGCTGCATCCTCAACATCACTAAAGAATGCAAGTATACGTCCTACCCTCTCAGGTAGTGGTACTATCTTGAATGTAGCTTTAGTTATTATCCCTAAAGTACCTTCAGAACCTGCTATTAGTTGAGCTAATTCGTAACCGAGTGCTTGCTTATATACTGGAGAACCTAACTGGAGTACTTTACCACCTGGTAATACTACCTCTACTGAGAGTAGGACATGCCTCATAGTTCCGTACCTAGCACCCCTCATACCACCACCGTCGTTAGCTAATGAACCTCCAATGGTAGCTACCTCAGCGCTTGCAGGGTCTATCGGGAACATGAAGCCATACTTCCTACACTCCTTATCAACTTCATCAACTATCGCACCTGCTTCAGCTTCAACGATACCATCATCAACATCAACTCTAATCTTCTTCATACCGCTTAAGTCAAGTATTATACCTCCATTAATTGGTATCGGACCTCCAGTAAGGCTAGTACCAGCACCTCTAGGAATGACTGGTATTACATGTTCATCAGCAAATTTAAGCACCTTAACTACATCCTCTGTAGAGTACGCCCTAACTATAACCCAAGGATATCCCTTATACACTATAGATGAGTCGTAGCCGTACACGTAAATATCTTCAGGTTCAGATAGTACTTTCTCAGGACCTAATAACTCACGTAACTTAACTACTACTTCATTTATATCCATAATCTAACCTCTGGAACCTCCTAAGTACGTAATGCTGTACCTGTTTATTAATTTTCTACATTCTAGGTGTAAGAATGAGTTATTGTTTGGTTAGATAAACTAACTGAATAATTTATTAAAGAATCCTTGAGTTAGTTACGGGGGTTAGTATGGTTAAAGTTGAAGAATTTGAATTGAAGGAAGACTTATATTACTGGCGTAAGGGTCATACATGGGCTAAGATAGAGAGTAAGGATAGGGTTAGAATTGGTATAGATGATGTAGGTGTTAGAGCTGCTGGTGAGATAGTTTTCGTTAGGTTGAAGCCTAAGGGTGCTAAGGTTAAGCAAGGTGATGCTTTAGGTGTTTTAGAATCTGCTAAGTGGGTAGGACCTATAGAATCACCAGTTAGTGGTGAGATAGTAGAAGTTAATGAGCAACTCAGAAAACAACCTAAATTACTCGTGAGTAGTCCCTACAGCGATGGTTGGGTAGCTGTTATTAAACCATCAAATCTAGAAGCAGATACTGCAAACTTGCTTAAGGGCTCTGATCCTCAAGCTATTGAATGGTATAAGAAAGAGATTGAGGAGAAAGTCAGGAAGAAGAAGTAAGGGGATATCGCTTAAAAACTTAAACATTTTTAATTACGAATACATCAGCATTTGTTTGTTTCTAGGAATCGTAAAAAACCCTCTCAAGACGGACTCATAAGCTTAAGGATTGAAGTTCTTTAAATATTATTCAATGATATAAATTTTAAATAGTGATTTAAAAATTTATGTAAAGGTGTTTAGGTATTGAGTGGTGAGGAGGGGTTAGTATCAGTGGGTAGTAGACCGTTAAGTGATTACGTCTTATCAGTAGTCATACTCTTTAATCAGGGTGTTAAAAGGGTTATTCTTAAAGGGAGGGGAGTAAATATCAGTAAGACTATAGCTGTCTACAACGCTGTGAAGGATAGGTTAGGTGATGCTATAAAACTGGAGAATATTGAGATAGGGAGTGAGTATCTTAATAAGAAGAGAGTCTCATATATAAGGATAGTACTTTCTAGGTAGGACAGGTAAGTACTGTAAATAATCTTTTATAATTATAACTTACGAACTTAGAGTGAGTAGTTATAACTCTCGAGAATCATATTAAGAGTTATTAAATGTGAATATATGATGAAAATTTATTAATACTGGATACGTAGTTTGATGTGTAAGGGTGTGAAATGAAGGGGAAGAATAGTAAAGCTGATATAGAAGTATTATGTGGCGGCCTCCCACCTGAGTTATGTGTTCAATTAGGTGCTGAACAACAAATCATAAAAATAAAGCTTGAGAAACGTAAGTTCGGTAAGGAGGTTACAGTAATTGAAGGGCTTGACCAGACTGTTTTTGATTTATGGAAAGTAGCATCACACCTTAAGAGTAAGTTAGCTACTGGAGGTACTGTTAAGAATGGGCATATAGAGATTCAAGGAGATCATAGAAATAAAGTTAAGAATATATTAATAAATGAGTTTGGAATACCGCCTGAAAACATAATATTTATTGAGTCATTAGAATAAAACAATTGTTTTAAACCCAACTTAACCTACTCTTATTTCTTAATAACAGCCTTACTCAGTATTACATCATATGCTTTTAACCTGTTATGACTTAATATACGTTAAGTTTATAAACTTGAAAATATCAAAACCACTGATTAGGAGGAGCTATCAAGGAGATGTCCCAAGCCCAAGATATGTGGGTGAGCGATAAAATATCTAACGCTTCAAATGCTATTATAGGGAAGCACATATATGCTAACCTCTATGAACCAGACCCTAAAATCCTCAACGATGAAGATACGCTTAAAAACATCGTTATTGAGGCAGTCCACCTAGCAAACATGACGTTAATTGAGGTTAAATCATGGAGGGTTCCAGGTAATAAGGGTGGGGTCTCAATTTTAGCACTAATTACAGAATCCCATATAGCACTACATACATGGATAGAATATAAATATGCAACCCTCGATATATACACATGCGGTGAGAAGAGTGATCCGTGGGCAGCATTCGAATACATAGTCTCAAAACTTAAACCTAAAACATTTAAAGTCAATTATTCGGATAGATCGTCAACCCCAGTAAACTACTAAAACCACAAATATAACCCCTATATTTTTCCTCACGATTCACACTGAATAGTGTTAATAATTTATGTGATACCGTTATAAGTTAAATTAATGGAGCCGCCGCCGGGATTTGAACCCGGGACCTCCGCCTTACCAGGGCGGCGCCTAGTGTCTCGGTCTCACCGAGAATCCACCCTGCTGAGCTACGGCGGCACTCCATAAGTAAATAGTTCATATTTAGGTTTTAAGTATTTTCATTTTAATTATTATTAATGTCACGGTAATGTAGTCATCGATTTAATCTAATTCCTGTTTTACTAAGGGGAAAATTAAAAATAAAGTTCTATTAATTATATGATACTTAATTACTTAAGTATACCTAACTGTTTAAATGCTTCTGTATATCCTCTAATCATGTATGCTAGGTCGTGTCTTAAGGCTATGAAGTTAAACCCTTTCTTAACTTTATCTAGTGCGTCTTGAGGGTCTTGAGTCATTATACCTGCTATCTTACCAGCTGCTTTAGCTGCATTAAGTACTTTCTCAACAGCAGCTACATACTTCGGATTATTAAATTCCTGGAAGATCCCGAGTGATGCTGATAGGTCGTTAGGCCCTATAAACACACCGTCAATACCGTCAACTGAGAGTATCTCATTAACGTTATTAACACCTTCCTCAGTCTCTATCTGAACTATGACTAGGATATCCTCATTAGCTTTCTTGAAGTACTCCTTAGCACTTATGAATCCATACATAATACACCTCCTAGGGCCTACACCTCTAATACCCTGTGGTGGGTACTTACATGCCTTAACAGCCTGTATAGCCTCCTCCTTAGTATTTACTTGAGGAACTAATATCCCTTGAGCACCAGTATCTAAAACCCTCTTAATAATTACGAAATCATTCCACGGAACCCTAACTATAGGGACTATATCAGTAAATCTTAAAGGCATCATCAAGAACTCAACATCCTTAACATCTAACGGTGTGTGTTCCATATCTATTACGAACCAATCAAATGGGAGATTAGATAATGCCTCAGTAACCTCAGGATAACCTAAAGTTATCCAAGTACCGTAAGTAACCTTCCCCTGAGCTACTTTCTCCTTAACCTTATTCACCATACAACCACCGTAATATACTTTCGTAAAATAATAAAAACCTAAATCAAACAAAACCATAGCGGATTATCACAATGATTAAATATTGAATCAAGACATAATAATCTCAGACCCTACGTCCTCATAACCCTCATTACTGAAGACAGACATAAACAAAAAGAACTTATGATGACCTATTGAGGCGCCGGGGGGAGGACTCGAACCTCCGACCACCGGGTTAACAGCCCGGCGCTCTACCAGGCTGAGCTACCCCGGCACCTACTTCCTTAAATTATCAATTAATATTTAGGTTTTAAATCTTTAGTGACTGTTATGATAAGGATTACAGTATTTTAAGTGTATTTAAGGTTTTAGTTTACAATCATTGATTAAGTAGTTAACTACCTCCTTAGAGAATTTCCCTAAAGACTTTAACTTACTTAGTTTTTTAAGGTATTCACACCAATTAATACCTAACTTCTTACTCCACGACCTATACATATCTTTAATGTTGTCATACGCTATTTTATGGAATTCACATAAGTAAATACCGTTGATGAGGTCGTACGCACCCCTACCACATATCTGACACTTAATATCATTACTCATACCTACTAACTTAAGTACTACACTTACATCCTTACCATCTATGAAATCTTTAAATTGTTTGAACTTACCCTTAAGTACATCTTTAGCCTCAGAGATAACTGATGACCTACTTACCCTCCCTTTAATTATATTAGTTAGTCGGTCTTCAAACTTCCTAGTAAGTTCAACACTAGTTAAGTCGTTGAAGAATGTATTCAATATTTTAACAACTTGAAATCCTAAATCAGTAACATCTACATACTTTGATGAGGTCTTTAAATACCCTCTCTTAAATAATGTCTCAATGATCTCCGCCCTAGTTGCCTCTGTACCTATCCCTACAGACTCCATCCACTTAAGTATTGAGGCTTTAGTATACCTCTGCGGTCGTTTACTGTAGATATGAGTGACTCGAACATCAATAACTTCAACTACATCACCTACACGTAATGATGGTATCCTACGTGTAAGAAGTCTGTAGAAGGGGTAATACCTTAACCAACCAGTGTTGATAACCTCAGAACCGCTTAAAGAGAATGTTAACTTACTGAATTTGATGAAATATCTACGCTTCCTTATCTTAGCAGGATCTGCAAATGATGCTAAATACCTCCTCACTATTAAGTCATAAAGTCTTACAGCATCTCTACCTAGATCTCTACGTGGTTGATACCCAGTCGGGTATATTGCTGGATGTGCTGGGTCGTCTCTCACACCTTCAACAGGTATTAACCTCTCCTTACTTAGTAATTCCTTAGCCAACACGCTATACTCTTTAATCTTAGCTATATTAGAAATTATCGACCTATTATTCAGTGTCTTAGGGAGTTTCTGACTGTTTGTCCTCGGATAACTAATTAATGAATCTAGGTATAATTCCTCAGCTATTGATAATGTCTTAGACGGTGAGAAGCCGTAGATCCTAAATGCCTCATACTGAAGATCAGGTAAGTTGAAAGGTGGTAGCGGGTCTAACACCTCCTCTAGCACTTCAACATTAGCTATTTCTAAGTACTTATGTTTTCTTATATCATCTACTAACTGCTTAACAACATCTAAACTGTCTAGGGGGTTGAATAGATTCTCTAGAAAGTACTCTTCACCTTTAACACGTATCTTAACCCTTAATGAGAAACTTACATCAGGTACGAAGGTATTAGTGATTAAGGTGTTATTAGCTACTTCAACTAATGTTGGTGACTGAACCCTACCAGCACTTAATGTAATCCTTCTTCCATAAACCCTCCTAAAAATATCTGAGAGTGCTCTACTAACATTTATACCCCATAACCAATCAAGTTCATGTCTGCATAACCCAGCCTCAATCATATCCCAATCAAGAGGTCTTAAATTATTATAAGCATTTCTTAACTCATCAATAGTTAAGCTTGAGAACTTCATCCTCTTAGCCTTCTTAATATCTCCGAAGTTAGATATAACCATATAACCTATTACAGAGCCTTCAATATCGTAATCACATGCATTAATATATTCTGAAGCATTTCTAAGAAGCTTACTAACTACTTTATAGTAATTCATTAAGAATTTAGCATCCCTATCCTCAAACCACCTCGGTACCCACTTATAATTAAATACTGGGTAACCATCCTCATCACTTGACAACGTGAACATATGACCAGCAACACCTACAACGACAACTAACTTCTCATCAACCCTTCCAACCCAGTAAGGTACACCATAACTACTGAACCTCCTACTTATCCCTAAAGCCTGAGCTATCTTAGCCGCAGCCTTAGGCTTCTCAGCAACTATCACTATATGGTCTCTAAACTCCGTGATATTCATAATAGCTACCTACGTTGGTAACGGTATACTTAATGTTAAGAGTGCTAGGTATATCATGATGTATCTTACCTTGACATCCTTAGATATCGAACTACTATCTAACATATTAGCTGAACCTATATGAGGTTTAAAACCAGAAATTAGTAGAGCTAATAATGCGAATATACCTAACCAAACCATACTACCTCGGAGGTAAACTATAGATACTAACGAGTAGAGAATAAGTAATGAAGCCACTGTAACACTTACTAAGGAATGAAACCTAATACTCGTGACAGCTCTAACTACATGACCGCCGTCTAACTGACCTATAGGGAGTAAATTAACGAAGTGTATTAACAGCATTATCATCGACGCATATGCTGCTGGATTAAGTAGTACTACGGAACTTGTAGTTTGGTGAATCTCAGATACAGTCATCACTAAATATGCTGATAACGGTATGAAATCTATAGGTGATACTATACCCTCACGTAAACCTACTAGAGCTACATCTAAAGATAACTTAGGTGATGTATTATATGTAATGATGAATAATGATAATGAAGTTATAAAACCTAGTAGAGGGCCTGAAATCCCTAGCTTTAGTAAGCATTTTAAATTCTTCGGTAAGAAATCCATCTTAACGATAGCACCGAAAGTCCCTAGAGGGGATATGAATGGTGCAGGTATTAGTAATGGATAGGTAGAGGGGATATTAAATCTTTTAACAATTGTTAGATGCCCTAATTCATGAGTAATTAAAGGTATCATCACACTAAACATGAAGAATAAGGTATCGTATATCACATCAGTAGTCTTGGTACTATAACCTAATAAAAACTTCAACCTATTATGAAAGTCTGTAGATATGTAGAACCCAGTCACTACTACTGAAGCTAACGTTAAGCTAAAGAAAACTAATGATGACTTAGTTGAAGTACTTTTACGTCTACCGGTAGTCAGGATCCTTAAGGTTATGACGTCACCGGCCTTGTAAAGTATTGGGTAATAACCCATAGGAACTAACTCATCATAGAGTTCATCAAATAGTTTATTCATATCGTCTCTAGCGGATAACACCACATACTCTACAAACTCTTCATTCCTAGAACTCTCAATAGCATAGAAAAACTTATTAATTATTGATGTAAGGTTCGGTACTTCATCACCGCCAGACACGTCCAAATCTAAGACCACCGTTCTAATTAATTATATTAAAATTCCTGATTTAAAATCAACTACTCAATCCTGTAAAACCTCTCCTCAAGCTCTAAGAGTTTCCTAACAGGTATTAACTCCTTCTCACCGTTTGGTTTAACCCTAATAACAGTTATCGGTAACGCACCCCTCTTAAGCTCCTCTATAGCGATTGTAATAGCATCCTTATTAGGTAGGTTACTTACATCAATTAGTGGTGGTGCCCCCAGAGCTAGTTGAAGTGCTCTAGCACTAACTATACGTGCTTTCTCATACCTAGTAAGTTTAGGTGGTCCTACCTTAACCCCTGTAAACTCTTTCAACTTCTCTAGAAGTGTACTCATTTAATTACCACCCTACACAGCAACTAACTATGTGAGAGATAAAAAATATTTTGTTGTTATTTATAAAGTTGGTTGAGTATCAAGTTGATAGTCTTAATCGTTAATCAAATTCGTGCTTACTTCCGAACTTACCTTCAGATTCCTCAGCACCCTCACCAGCCTTACCACCCTTACCTTCACCAGTCTTCATCGGTGATGCAGCTATTATATCGTCAACCTTAAGTATCGCGGCTGCAGCTTCTGCAGCTGCCTTAATAACCTGCTTCTTAACTATCACCGGCTCAGCCACATTTATAGCAAGCATATCCTCAGCAATCTTACCTTCAACAACGTTTATCCCTGCATATATCTTACCCTCGCTATGTAATTTCCTTAACTCCATTAAGGTCTCTAAAGCATCCATACCAGCAGTTGACGCTAATACAACAGCTATTTCCTCTAAAGCATCAGCAAATGCCTGAATTGCTAACTGTTCCTTACCGCCTACACTCTCAGCATACTTCCTCAACCTTAACGCAACTTCTATCTCTGGAGCTCCACCTCCAGGTATTACCTTAGGATCTCTTAATATGTTCCTCATAGTATGTAATGCATCATTTAAACTCCTCTCAGTCTCATCAACTATCATGTCATTAGCTCCTCTAACTAATATCGTTACTGCCTTAGGATTCTTACAACCCTCAACAAATACCATCTTATCGTTACCAACCCTCCTCTCCTCAACTAACTCAGCATAACCTAAATCATTAGGAGTTAAATCCCTAATACTTGTGACTATTCTCCCTCCTGTAGCCCTCTCCAACTTCTCCATATCAGACCTCTTAACCCTCCTAACAGCTAAAATACCCTTCTTAGCCAGGAAATGCTGAGCAACATCATCAATACCCTTCTGACAAATAACAACATTAGCACCAACAGCAGCTAACTTCTCAACGTATTCCTTAAGTATATTCTCTTTCTCTTCAATAAATTTCCTCATCTGTAGAGGGTCACTTATCCTTATCTCAGCATCGATCTCAGGCTTCTCAATCTCTAAAGGAGCATCAAGCAATGCAATCCTAGCCTTCTCAACCCTCTTAGGCATCCCAGGATGTACAACCTCCTTATCAAGAACGACACCATAAACCAACTGAGAATCAGCTAACGAAGCACCCTTCTTCTTCTCAATCTTGATATTATCTAACCTAACCTCATAAGTACCATCAGGTTTCTTCTCAGCAGCTACTACAGCTGCTGATATGACCATATCAATCAACTTATTTATGATGTCAGGTGTTGCTAAGTACTTACTAGCTAATGTTGTGTTGAGAACCTTAACTAGTTCAGGCTTAACCTTAGCTAACCCTTCAGGAGTTTCAACACCACTAACGTCTAACTTCACTGCAATCTCATCGAGGAACTCTACAGCTTTAGCTGCAGCCTTCTTATAACCCTCAATCACTATAGTTGGATGTATATTCTGATCGAGTAGTGCCTCAGCCCTAGATAGTAAGGCCCCAGCTAAAACTACTGCTGATGTAGTACCATCACCTACCTCAGCATCTACAGCTTTAGCAGTCTCAACTAATAACTTAGCAGCTGGGTGCTGAACCTCCATCTCCTTAACTATTGATGCTCCATCATTAGTTACTGTTATATCACCGAAACTATCAACAAGCATCTTATCAAGTCCTTTAGGACCTAAACTAGTCTTTAAAACCTCAGCTAACGCCCTCGCAGCTATTATGTTATTCCTTAAAGCATCCCTACCTTGAGTTCTTGATGTACCCTCCTTCAAGACCAGTACAGGTATTCCATATAGTGCAGTCATACTGTAATCCCTTGAAAACTATTTCAGATACTTCTATATAAACCTTAATGAAAATAAAAAGACATAACATTAAAAACTTACTGAGGATATATAGTTCAGGTGCTATACGAAGATGTTTAAAGTAGATGATATAATAAACATCTATGAGAAATATATAAGTGTTAACGATGTAGATAACGCTAATTTCTTCATAGCTATTATAGCAGGTCTCCTAGGATTTATGAAATATCATAAAGTCTTAAGCCCTGAATCTGTAGCAGAACTTGCAAAGACTTTAAGGATAGGTTTAATTGAAGGTCCTAACTACCTAAATCCATATGTTATGGAATTACTCGGTATTTTAGAGGAGGAATTTAATGAGGCTTTATTTAATGAATTCTTGTTTAAGCTAAAGAGCATACTTAGAGAGGAAAGACTTGATAGACTTGAAGTCTAGTAGCGATACTTTATGTACGTCATGTAATAGAAGAGTAGCTGTATACTTGAGAAGGAGTTCTGGGGAGAGGTTATGTAGTATATGTTTTGAGAGGTCTTTAATTAAGGTTGTTAAGAGGTCTTTAAGAAATGTGAGGGATTTAAGACCAGGTATTGAGTTAGCATCCCTAGTAATTCCTGAGAGGTTAGTAACTAGTATTACAACACTCTATATCTTGAACAAGATCGAGAAAAGATATAATTGTAGGGTAATCGCTGTATTACCTATTAATGAACGTTACCGTACGATAATAAACGATATAATTAACTTGATAATAAAACCTAAGGTAGGTATTAATGATGAGTTCATAGACATCATAAACTACGGAGATAGTAAACTAAATATCAGTTCTGCTGAAGTCTACGGTAAGTACATTAGACTCATAAACTTAATTACTAAATACAGCGTAATAGCTCTACCCCTCACACTAAACGATCTAGGCGAGATAATACTTACTTCGTTACTAAGTCGTGAAGTAGAGAACATACCGACACAACCATCGTTTAAATTAAATTCTCAAACACTTATAATACCTTTCTATAACGTCCCTGAATATGATGTCTACATATACTCATACATTAGGGGTATATACGACCTAACCTTAGATGATATATTAACTTCATTAAGGGATACTTACATCAGTGAAGACCAGGTAATAATTAAAGAGTTAGTTAGAGATCTAAGCTATAACAATCCTGAACTAACTCAAACCCTCGTTAAGTCTTTCGATAGGATCGTAAGGGTTCAGTGATTAGATAGTAGGTCTTAAAGACCATCTAATACCGTGACGTTGTAATATATCCTTCATACTAATCTTCAATACGTAATAATCTAATCTTAAGTCCATAAAACAATCCTCTTGCTCAAACACATTCTTACCATTTAGATATAACCGTATTAGAGGTAATTTATTAATACCTTCATCCTCTTTAATCGTTGAGTTATTAGGTATGTTCTCAATATCAAATAATGCAAAGTTAATTATATGCCCAATCCTTGATTCAAGCTTCTCGAATAGATTTATCATATACCTCTTTACGTCGGTATTACCTTCTACGAAGCCTATGAGTACTACATCATTCACTTTTACAAATCTCTTAAACTCGTTAATATCTTGAAGTACCTTCAACTCTTAATTCATCCCCACATAATTCTCTATATTTCTGCCTAATTAATGTTTTCTCATCGTTACTTAAGAGAACCTCTATATCTATACCTTCCTCCCTTACCTCTTTCGGATGTTTTATCCCGTTATTATTTAACAACACGTAATCATATCTAGTAAGCTCCTTTAACTCCTCACATGATACTGAGTTGACGTAATTCTTGAGTAGCTCTCTAAAATCTAAGAACTCCTTAAGCTGTTTTTCAGTGACTACACTACCACATACTAAGCAGTACATATCCTTAGTTAAGGAGTTAAAGAGGCATTTAGGGCATGTCACTGGTAAAGTCTTCGAATGTTGCTCTATCCATGCAATCCTCCATAACCTCCTAAGTGTTGGTAGGACATCCTCTCTACCCAATCTAACTGCCTCCTTATATAACTTAGGTGCGTACTCTAGCACTGCCTTACCTATGTTATTAACTATAAAGTCTAGATGTTCAGACTTAAGATCTTCCTTCAGGTTTAGTAGTGCTACAGCTATTAACGGGTAGACATTCTCTGAAAACCTTCTAAACCTCTTAACTATAGTCTCAACATCAGGTTTAGTTGTTGGGGAACCATATAGAAGTTCTACAGGACGCCTAAGTATTTCTAAGTACTCATCTCTACTCAACCCTAAGTACTCCAACCCCAAAGCACTTACCAACTCATCTACATTCTTATCCAACCAACCATTAACATCAGCTTCCTTCTTAACCTTCTTCTTAGTAGGTGCAACCCTACTTGAGGTATCACCCCCAACTTCAGCAACTTCCTTACCCTTCTCCTTCTTCTTAGGCATACATCACTCCCTAAAGAGTAGGATCGCTATAAAGTAAATTTATTTTAAGTAGTACCTAAGTCAAGATAATACAGACATTTAAACAGTACTGAAACCCTCAGTAAACCGACCCATCATCACTTAAATCAATTCAGACCCGGTTTCAATACATCATCAAAATATACTGACTTGCTCATTAATTATTAAGTCTGTGAGTCTGGACATGTTCGCTAACTCACTCTTTACTATTTCCTCAACATCTGACTTAATAATATTGAATTGAGAATTATCATCAACAACCAACCTAGCTACAGCTATTAACGGTTCGTCTATAGGCTTACCAATCTGACTTAAGATCTCCATGTAGACTTCCCTAACCTTAGGTAATTCCTTAACAACCCTCTCACAGATAATCCTAGCTAGGACGTTATACAGCTTACCGACGTGACTTACCGGGTTTTTACCAGCAGTTGCTTCAAGACTCATAGGCCTTAACGGTGTTATTAAACCATTAACTCTATTACCTCTACCAGTAGCTCCATCATCACCATGTTCAGCTGAGGTCCCTGTAACTGATAAGTAAACTATACCCTTATCAGGTTTATCAGCTGTGTTTACGTAAACCTCTACATCATATCCTGGAGCTATCTTAACAGCTAGGTCTGAAACCTTATTAACTATCTCCTCCTTAACTGATAAGTAATGACTTAAATCAGGTGTTAAACTAGATATTAACGCAGCCGCGATCGTGAGCTTTACCTTCTTACCGATACGTAACCCCATAACTTTAACATCCTCACCAACCTCAGGTAATGATTTCTTAAACTCACTACTATTCAAGTACCTCTCAACACTTAATACTAACCTCTCTAGGGTTGAGAGCGGTGCATAACTAACACCAAAGCTAGTATCGTTGGAGAGTGGTCTTGACCTCATACCTAACTTAAATATCTGAACAAGGTCTGCACTACCACTCCTAATCTTATAATCTACTACTACATGTCTTTCAGGGTCTAAGAACCTGAAATTCCTTCTTAACCATTCCTTAACAGCATTAACTACTATAGTACCTATAGGGATGTACTCTAAGGAATTACCTTCACCTATAACTATATCAGTACCTCTACCAGCTACTATTATATATATTGGGTGTAGTACCTCACCACCACCGAACCTAGGGTTAGATTGACCACCAACTAAGAGAACTTTATCTAAGTTATGATGAAGTATTACCCCATACTTTCTAATGTAGTACTTAGAAAGTTCTATACTTGATGCCTCAGCAGCTGCATCAGCTATATAGTCTGGATGACCTAATCCCTTCCTCTCAACTAACTCTACGTGTTGGTCCTCAATCGGTGTGTAGTTTAACCTTTCAACAACTATGTTAGTAGACATCATCATACCCATAACAATGATGCTACATATATATTAAATTTTAGTACTACAATGTTGTAACCTTTATTACTACTAGTAATATTGTACACCTTACATACTATTGGTTGCATTAATTACTAACTCAATGATTACTATATCTTAGGGTTATAGTCTATAGCTACGTAAAGTATTTGACTACCCCTTATGAAGACTGTCCCGTACTTAGCTATAGGTGATCTACCGCCGTCTGAGAACTCAGTACATTCACTTAAGACTACATTCATAGTTAAGTCAACCATGACTAACCTACCAACATATTCGTAACCATCCTTTACCTTAACCAACACGTTCTTATTCATAGCCATCTTTAACGTTTTAAAGGGGTTCTCAACCTTCGACACACCCATCAACTAACTACCTCAAGAACTAACTACCTATTCTTAATATTTAAAAGTTTTTCAGGGACGGAAAAGCACTGAAGTGATTAACTATAATTTTAATTTATATGCTGGGAAAGTATACAGATTTGTTGAGGTAGTTGTAGTGGTTTATTATAACGATGTAGTAGTAGGTATAGACGTGATAGCGTCTGGTGCAAAGTTAAGTGATTATAGGTATGCTCTAGCTGTCTTGAAAGACAACTCCATGACTGTTTATGATGACCTAAGTTTAGGTAGACTTATAAGGCTCTTATGGGAGTTGAAGCCTAAGTTAATAGCTTTAGATAATATTATGGAGTTAGGCGGTAGTAAGAAGAACGTTATTAAAATAGTTAGATTATTTCCGCCTGAGAGTGAGTTAGTTCAGGTTACATTAAGTGATGATGAGTTCGTAGACCTACGTAAGTTAGCTTCCAAAGCAGGTATAATGCTTGAGCATGGTAAGTTAACACCTCAGAAGACAGCTGAGGTATTAGCGATCCTATCGAGTAAGGGTTATGGTAAGGTATTAAAACTCTTTGAAGATAAGATTAAAGTAGTTATTAGTAGGAGTAGGGTTCCTGGCTCAGGAGGTTCTAGTTCAGAGAGGTTTAAGAGGGGTTTAAGAACTTCAGTATTAAGTGCTGTTAAGAGGTTTAAGGAGGAACTCGATAGTAGGGGTATTGATTACGACTTAACTTTTAGGGAGAGTGACGGAGGTATAGAAAGAGCTGTATTCACTATATACACTCGGAGGGGTGATCTAAGTAGTATATTGAGGGTTGTTAAGGGATTTAACGTAAGTATTAGGGTAAAACCTGTACTTAAGAAGAAGTTATTAAGTTTAGTAAGCAGTAACTTAACTACGGATAGGTTCATTATAGTTGGAGTAGACCCAGGTATAGAGACGGGTCTAGCTATAGTAGACTTAAACCTTAACCCCTTACTAGTGTTAAGTAGTAAGAACTTAGATAGAGAAGAGATACTTCAGATCGTTCGTAAGTATGGAATACCCATCATAGTCTCTACGGATAAGAACCCACCACCAGAAATAATTGAGAAGTTAGCAGCTAGTTTAAATGCTGTACTGTATTACCCTTCAAAAACATTAAGTACTGCTGAGAAAGACTCCCTAGTATACGAATATGTGGAGATCCATAAGTTAAGTTTGAAGACAACTCATGAGAGAGATGCTCTAGCATCATGTTTAAAGGCGTATAAGGAGTATGAGGAGAAATTCCTACAACTTACAAGTAAGCTTAATGAGATAGGCCTCCACCCACGGAGGCTTCAGAAGTATAAAGCTGAGGTAATTAGGGGTAAGCCTGTAGCTGA